>NZ_SELU01000087.1:0-19516 GCF_006861605.1 Pseudanabaena sp. UWO310
TTCTCGATACGGTTGATGCGGTTGCAGATTCTGAGTTTGAAAATGTTAAGGGTAGGGATAAGCGGGAGTTAGCTAGGGTTAATTCTTTGCTGAAGCACGCGACTACTCTTAATAGTCATGAAATTGAAAAGAAGATTGACCGTGAGGTTTTGAAGCAGTGGTTGGTGGAGTTTTTGGATATTCTTTCGGGGACTATTTCCCACGGTGATTTGCATATTCAATATGAGCGGTTAACGGTGTCTCTCGCAGATGAGCGCTTACGGGAAATTGCTCACAGGTCGGCGGCTAATCTTTATCTGGATGCGACGATTGATGCGAAGGATCTGGAAATGCGCCTAAATACTCCTGTCCATACGCTTAAGCAATCTGGTGAATTGGTGATGCCTCAGATTTTTCAGGTGCATAATCTGGGGCGTTTGGGTTTGCAGCGTAGTGAGTCCCAAACAACTAAGGTTGAGGCGATTATTAATCATCTTTTAAATCTTGATCCCACCACTAGGGTGATTGATTTTAAAAAGTTTGCCAAGAGTCAAGATGGTTTTTGGTTCCGCGATTCTCGTGGGTCTAATGATTTTAAATCGGCAAAAACTTTTACGATCGTCGGGACTCCCTGTGCCAATATTGCCATGCTTCGTGCGGATTATGTGGCGATGACGGGGTTACATCCTGTGGATAAAGATCCTGCTTTTGCAGCGTTTGTTGATCGACATATTTTGGCTACCGTTATGCAATGTTTTGGGAGGAAAGCAGGCGATCGCTTTAATCAGGGTGACAAGATTTATTTCTTATCAGATTTTGATCTGGGTAATATACCCCATACTCTGATTAAGTCTGGTGATATTACTCCTGATGCGATGTCTAATTTGGAGCTTCTACAACTCAAGGTATCTCAGGTAATTAATTCAGTTACCGATGGTGGTTTTGATTTGCTCAATGCGTCAGAACGTCAGTTATGTGACTATTTTGGAATTAAGCGTGGAGTGTTGCTTTACCATTTTGATTGGATCAACCCGTTATTAGATAACCTATATAACCAATTGATCCAATGTCCAAAAGAAAATCTGGTATCTCTTACTGATTCTCAGGATCTAGAAGTTGTTGAGCTTTGGGCTGGTGCTACTGAGTTGTTTTTGGCTGAAGAGATACCGACAAAGGAGACTTTGACTGGTATATTTGAGTTCTTCGTGCAACATATCCCAACCTATTTGCATACTTATGTTATCTTGATGCTTTCTACTGATGCGCGTTATAAGTTGTTCTCAAATTTGTCTCTCTTGGCAGTTAGTGAATAATCATTGCTGCTGAGCTTTCCCAAGCTACTGTTTTATTTAATAGCTTACTGATCAGTAATTGATAAGCGATCGCGATTTCGTCATCGGTGAGAAACTTAGCTATGTGGCTGGCATAGGATGGCTTTATTTGAGACTTGCTAAACCATCGGTTTAATAAAGCTGTAGAAATCTGCATGGGCGTAGTGATTCGTTCTATTTCTATTTCAACTTTTAAACCCACCTTCTCAAAAGTCGATCGCAAATCATCAATATCCCAATTTGTCATTGAGTCATCAGGATTGGCATAGATTGCTTCTTCTGCTTGCATCCAGCGATCACCAAATTCATGGGGTAAATCGATCAATCGATAAATTCGCTGCGTGTGTTTGGGAATTGATTCATAGAGAGCGATTTTGCCCTCAGGCTGTAGGAGATTTGCTAATTGTTGAATGCAAGCTAATTTGTCAGGTTCGCGCATCAGTGCGTTATAGCCAATAATTGCTTCAAAACGCATAGAGGCGATCGCTTCAGGAAGTTCTATTAAAGAGCCGTACATAACAGTTGGGCGCAAAAGTTCGGGTAAACTTGCTGCTTGTTCTTGCAAAGCGATCGCTTCAGATTCTTGATAAGTCAGCGCATAGACTCCGCCTTCTGGAACCGAGCGCAATGCTTCCCATGTCAATAATCCTGTGGCTGCATTTAAGTTGAGAACTACATCATGACGTTGTAGCGATAATTGGGAGAATAGGCGATCGCGTATTTTGGCTAATCTTTCCCCTGCCTGTCCGATGGTGCGTTGTAACCAGCGATCGCTTTTGGTGTCGGTGGGGCTAAAGGTGAGGATTTCAGGCAATTCTATGACTACACCGCTTACCATTGCTGCTAATTGCGCTTCGCGGCGGCGTTCTACTTGTAACTTAATTGTGGCTTCTGCGCCTTGATCTGATGGTTGATAGAAGACCTGTCCTTGCAAACTACTGGGTAAATATTGCTGCTCGATCCAATGGTCGCGATAGGCGTGGGGATAGAGATAGCCTGCTCCATGACCGAATCCTTTTTTATCGCGACTGCTATCTTTGAGGGGATTTGGAACATCAGATTGACGTTCCTGCTCAACGGCGGCGATCGCATCGAAGAATCCCATGAGACTATTTGATTTGGGAGCATTGGCAAGATAGAGGGTGGCTTGGGCTAAATGATAGCGACCTTCGGGTAAGCCAATGCGGTCAAAGGCTTCAGCACAAGCATTCACCACCACCACTGCTTGCGGGTCGGCAAGTCCGATATCTTCGCTCGCTAAAATTAGCAATCGTCGCAAAATAAAACGGGAATCTTCGCCTGCATAGACCATTTTGGCTAGCCAATAGAGAGCCGCATCGGGATCGGAACCACGCACACTCTTGATGAAGGCGCTAATCGTATCGAAGTGAGCATCGCCTTCTTTGTCATAGAGAACTGCTCTTTGTTGAATCGATTCTTCGGCTACGGCTAAATTAATAGCGATCGCCCCATTCTCATCGGGTTCCGTTGTCTCGACGGCTAGTTCCAAGGCATTCAGCAATGACCTTGCATCACCGTTAGCGACATTGGCTAAATGGGCGATCGCTTCTTCGGTAACATTGACTTTGAGGTTGCCGTAACCTCTTGGGCGATCGCTAATTGCTTGTTCTAATACTCGCCGCAAATCCGCTTCGGTTAATGGTTTTAATTGGAATAATCGCGATCGGCTGACTAGGGCTTTATTGACTTCAAAGAAGGGATTCTCGGTAGTTGCACCGATGAGAATGATTGTGCCATTCTCTACCCAAGGTAGTAATGCGTCCTGTTGGGATTTGTTGAAGCGATGCACTTCATCGACAAAGAGAATCGTGCGCTGATTATGATAACCCCGTTGGGTTTGGGCGGTTTCGATCGCTTCTCTGATTTCTTTTACACCTGCGAGGACGGCATTGATGGCGATGAAGTGGGCATTGGTGGTGTTGGCAATGATGCGAGCTAGGGTGGTTTTGCCTGTTCCAGGGGGACCATAAAAGATGAGGGATGATAGGCGATCTGCTTGAATGGCACGGCGGAGCAGTCTTCCTTGTCCGAGGATATGTTCTTGTCCGATGAATTCATCAAGGTGGCGCGGACGTAGGCGATCGGCGAGGGGGGCTTCTGATGCGGTGATTTGTTGGCGGTGGTTCTCGAATAGGTTCATGGGGTGGGCGATCGCACTTTTCAAAAGATATTTGGATAATATTCGGATAGCGACTTGTTACGAATTGAGAGCTAGAGATTAGAATTATTGTATTGAAAATTCACTCAACGTATTCACTATGCAAACATTAGCTGTTACTGAAGCTATCACGACGATCGCTGAAGCTGAGAAAAAATTTGGCTTGAGTCGTAGTGAATCGAAGGATTTTTTTATAGAGTGGTATGACCAATTACCAGAGATTAATTCTAGCGATCGCGCCAATCTTGAGATTTTATGGCGGCGTTATATTTATCATCGTTCTGGTGGACATTTGCTAGAGAGTACGGTGATGCTATTACTCGTCTCGCCATTGCTAACGATCGCTGGTTTATACGATCCTCCTTTTCGGATTAAGGCGGAGGAGTCGATTGCGATCAATATTTCTGATAGTGAAGAGACTTTACAGGGGCGCATCGATGTGTTGGTATTGCGCGATCGCCTGTGGATTATTGTTTTGGAGTCAAAGAAAACGATGCTTTCGGTTTGGTCTGCTTTGCCTCAGACTTTAGCTTATTTGATGGCTAGTCCAAATGGCGATCGCCCTACTTTTGCGATGTTGACGAATGGTGATGATATTGTATTTGTGAAGCTAGAGGGTAAGCAATATGGGATGTTGCAGGTTTTGGCTCCTCTGGTTAATCGGGGTGAGTTAGAGGTGGCATGGCAAGTTTTACGCAAGATTGCAGAAATAGAGGTTTGATGTTTTTATACTTCAATCTGGTGGATGCCAACCAATTGCAAACCAACGTTTACGAGTAGCAACAATGACAGCATTATTCATCCGCAAAGCGATAACTGTTGCACGTCCGATCGGGCTTAAACCTTCAATTTGAGAGGCATCATTATTCCATTGAAAATGCTCCTTCCAATTTTGTTGTCGGGGATTAAACAAAGCTACAATTTCGCCTGTTAATGGATTGATCGCTTCTGTGGTGTCAGATTTATATTCATTGCAAGTTCGACAGGCAAGGCATAGGTTTTCAATGGTATTTAGCCCTCCTTTTGAAACTGGTTGAATATGATCAATTGTCATAGGCATACCGCTATTTGCTTCGGTTGTGAGGCAATAGCAGCAACGCTTATGGTCAATTGATTCTATTTGCGATCGCAGATTTTGGGAAATATAGCCTGACACAAAATCTACCCTGCTAGTCTGGAAACGTTATGTCCGCGCCATTTTAGGATTGCGGCGGCTTGGGATTTGCGTAACATGAAGCGATCGCTATCTTTACGCAGGTTGTCTAATTCCAGTCTTTCGGAATCAGTAAGTCCTGTATCTTGTTGTTTAGACAATAGGGATTCGTAGCGTTCCATTTCTAATTGAGTTTTTTGGCTACGCGCAATTTGCCATAGTGAATCGTCGTCAAGTCGATCTAAGCTGGCAAGGTCGGTTTGAAATTCTTCGGGTACGTCTTTCCATGTTGGTGGACTGCCAATTTGCAAGGCTTGTAAAATTATGTCTTCTAGCGATCGCTGGGTTGCTCCTGCCGCGATCGCTAAGCGTTGGTACAAAGCTTCTGGTATTTGTAAAGTAACGGTTTCAGCCATATTTTTTGCAAATATTTGAGATCGCCCGAAAATATCAATAGGGTTATTATAATATATTCAAGAAAATAAGAATTTGAGGAGTAAATAATTTGCCAGCGAGAGATTCCATTCATGAGGCTGTAAAAGAAGCAGTTATTAAAGATGGATGGGAAGTAACTGACGATCCCTATGTTATTTCCTATGGCGATCGTTTTTTATTTGTCGATCTGGCGGCAAGTGGCTTTATCGGTGTTCGGCAGGGAAACAAACAAGTTGCGATTGAAATTAAGCAGTTTCGCGGTCAGTCCCAAGTTGTTGATTTAGAGCAAGCGATCGGGCAATATTCTTTGTATCGCATATTGCTTAACCAGATTGACCCAGAGCGGGATCTGTATTTGGCAATTTCTGATGCGACTTATGGCGATATATTTGATGAGCCAATTGGTAAACTAGCGATCGCTGAAATTCCGTTAAAACTTGTTATCGTAAATCTAAGTACTAAGGAGATAACCCAATGGATACCATCAAATCCTATCAAGCAGTAATCAAGCAGGTAATTAGTGAGTATGCTAAGTTGCGTCCTTCTCATGGCAATATTCACCTAGAGCCGATATTTGATGATGTGAATAGTCGCTATGCGCTGATGCAGTTTGGTTGGGATCGGGAGAGACGGGTGCGGGGTAATTTGATTTATGTGAGTATTAAGGATGGGAAAGTGCTGATTGAGTATGATGGAATTGAGGGGGGGATTACTCAAGATTTGATCCAACGGGGGATTTCTGAGAGAGATATTGTGCTTGCATTTTTGCCTGAATTTGAGGTGGTTGGAGTGAAGTGAGGCTAAATAAAATCGCTAAGCGTTGATACAAGGCTTCTGGTATTTGTAAAGTAACGGTTTCAGCCATATTTCTCTCAATTCAATTTCCGCTAATTTCCACTAATGATTCACCTGTAGCCAGAATTTCTAATGCTCTAGGTAAAGTAGCAGTTAGAATCTCTTTTAATTGGGCATTGGAAGTATTACCAAACGTCAACCAAATAATTTGCGGGGGAGATCCAAGGCGTTCAACTAAATCGACAAAATCACTATCTTTGGTCATGAAAATAATTTTTTGAGCTTTACCTGCTTCAAAAATTTCAGGATCTTCTGCATCTCTTAAACCCAGATCTCGCAAAGCGAAGGCGCTTATGTTAAAGGTTCTAGAGATCCAAGGTGCGATCGCTGGTGATAAATGGGCATCAATCCAGATGGTCATGCGACTAATACAGGATGATTGAGTTTACGCGATGCGTAGGCTAGTGCTGCTTTTAGGTCATCTCTTTCTAAATCAGGCATTTCTTCTAAAATCTCTTCGACACTAAGTCCTGCTACAAATAGATCGAGAACATCTGAGACGCGAATTCTCATGCCACGAATACAGGGACGACCGCCGCATTGTTTGGGATTAATTGTAATTCTTTTAAGTAGTTCTGGCATTTGAATAGTTCTCTAACACTTTTTTCTAGTATAAGTGAGTTATATAGTATTGCATCGCTAGGCGTTGATACAATGCTTCTAGTATTTACAGAAAACTTTCCCCATGTTTTTTAATAATCCATGTTTTTACTCATGCTGTTTAATAATATAAGTATTTAATAGGAGTATTGGTTAGGTAAAAATATGGCTATCTCTGATCGAACAAAGCGTTTGCTCTGGTCTAGATCTGGCGGGTATTGCCAAAACCCAGAATGTCATCGAGACTTCTTTGTATTTTTTCAAGATGGAAATATTTCGAGTCTCGAAGAATTAGCGCACGTTATTGGTCAGAGCAATCAAGGTCCGCGTGGTAAAAGTGATTTGAGCGTTACCGAACGGGATGAGTACAACAATATAATTTTGTTGTGTCCTAATTGTCATAGTTTGATTGATAAAAATCCTCTACAGTTTTCCGTAAAAACACTTCAAAATTGGAAACAGCAGCACGAAGAAGCTATAAAGCTTGTTTTTGTTGTCCCAGTCTATAGAGAACGTCAAGACTTGGCAAAATCAGTTCATAAATTATTACGCATTAATAAAGTAATATTTCAACAATATGGTCCACACTCTTTGTATGCGATAGATCCTTTTTCAGATGCGGTAAAGGATTGGAAGCGTCATGTTTTAGCTGATGTCATTCCAAATAATCGGAAGATTGCAAATTTGTTGAGTGTAAATGAACATCTATTGACTGAAGATGAAAAACATATCTTAGATATGTTTACTTTGCATCAGCAGGCTTTTGAGTATAATCATGTCTCTGGAGACAAGACGGCATGTGCGCCTCTTTTCCCTAAAGAAATGAACAATATCTTGCGAGGTGAATAAAGTGCCTGAGTATGGACGCTACGAGAAACTGCCTAGACCTGAATCTATTGATAAGTTTATCGATTACCTCAGATCAAACAAGAGAATTATTAGTAGTGTGACACAAGAAGGAGAACAGCTTGTTAACATCAATCGATTACAGAAACCCCCACTCCTAGTCTTTATGACAAACATATATATCGTAGGGTTAGCGGATGTTTTAGAGATCCTTACACAAAATGATAATTTGGGAACAATAGTCACGATGAGTGAATGGAATGGCTACACGTCTGAAGCTAAAAATTACTGTCGAGAACAGCGAATTGGACTATTTAAATTCAAAGAATTTCTTGGAGCAATCTATTTTGATGGAGATCAGTACCTTAATTACATTTCTCCAGAAGAGCGTGAACAAAAACGTCGGCTTGGCAGGAGAAATTAAAATTTATGCATTTGGTTCATTGATTCATTCATGTTCACCAAATGATATTGATCTAGTTATAGTATTCAACCATTCAAGACATGATGTATTTGATATACTTGTTTATCGTCAGTATCTTCGACAGGATTGTTTTGCTGAGTTTAACTTGCCCGCTGATGTTTGCATTCTTACACAACAAGAAATACAGAATAATCTTTTTCTCCAAGAAGAAGGAGCTATTTTGGTATATGGCTAAATATCTGATGAAGTTAGTTAATAATTTTAAAATAATCTGTTTAATTGCTAATACTGAGGGATATTTTGCGATCGCTCTTGATGATGATAAAAGGAGATCCCCTAACTTGTCCACTCTTCCACTTGCAAATTAGCAATATTTTCAAAATCAGACAGATTGCGCGTTAATAGAATTGACCCGTTAGAAATAGCGATCTTTGTAAGACTGACGATATTCTCTACCGATCGCGATCGCCTCTTCAAAACTGGGATCATCAGCAAATACGCCCACGATATTTTCCCACCAAGGCTTGATAGTATTTGCACTATTTAATAAAGAGAGTTTTAATTGTGTAACTTCAGCTTCAATTTTTGATAGACGTTCTTCAACTTTAGATGGAGACATAATTAATTTTAGAACAGTAAATTTGCCATCAATTATAGCCTACATTGATAGAAGGGATGCGATCGCGCTTGATGATGACAAAAGGCGATCGCTTAAAGTCCCTTGCGCTTAACTAATTCCATGAGCTTACGCTTACGGACATTTACCTCAACTAATTGATTGCGATAGCTGAGCCATTCCTTTTCTTTTTTAAGGGTTTGATAGCCATTGCGTACTTGTTCCAGCCAAGTGATCGCCTGTTCATAATCATCGGATTTACCGCGAGCAATAATATCCTCAGCCAGAGATTGCGCTTTCGTGATCACCCATTGGGGATTATTTTTGATCACTGCTTGCATCACTTGTAATCTGTTGTGATATGGGCAATAATTAGTATTAGCGATCGCGATCGCCTCATCAAATAGCCCTTCTTCTAAAAAGATATTGACCTTGGCTTCAGCAGTATCAAAAGAATCGAGTTGCAATAAATATTTGATCAAAATATCCTTAGTCTTTTTCCATTTATTCTTAGTCAAGTCACGGATTTGGTGATAAGTAGCGAGGGAAGGTTTGAGCTTAAACGCAATGATCTTGGCATTTAGTAGGATCTCTGTCTCTCCTAAACTTTCGGCTAAACCTGCTGTCCACTCCGCAAACTCCACTGTCCGATAGCGTTTGGCATCCTCGTCTTGTAATTGCAATCCCTTATGGGCAATATATAAAGCCTGCTTCTCCAAACCATGCTCTAGTAACTGCTGCGCGATCTCAAAAGCTTGATGTTCGTCTTGGACATTCTCTGATTCCGCGATCGCTTCATCATGCCGACCTAACTGGAGCAGCATATTTATATAATTGGTAAATGTGCCAGCATCTTTAGCCAGATTGAGATATTCATCAAAACGCTCTTGGGCTTGCAAAATTCTGAGGCGAATGCTCACTAATTGATATTGATTTGTTTCGTGAGTATAGATATTTCCTCCCTTATGAATAGTTGTCCTTTTCCTTTTAAATTGTGTTGAGATTTTGGCAGAGTCATGATCAAGATTTTCTGGCTTTGCTTTACCTTGCAGCACTGCTTGTAAATAGGGATCATCCCAACCCTGTATCAAGGCGGCGAGACTAAAATCAAGTTGTGCACAGAGTGTATCCTGTGTGCCTTCGATTTCTGTCACCCATTTTTGACGCTCCTTCACCGAAAAATCTGTCCAGAGAATTGCCTCAGCCATGGCGAGATCGAGATGATCGGTTAAGTTCTCCACATCACCCAAATAGTTTTCGATTTCTTCTGTGTAGTTACATAATTCTTCAGCGATCGCATACAACATCACAAAAGCCCTAAAGCTATCTCCTGTCTCTAGAAATACCTTTGTCTTTTCGATTTCTTCGTAAATCACATCTGTAAAGGGATCATCTTCATCACTATAGCTATATTCATAATCGCTTAGTGACTTCCGTAATGTATAGGCTAATTGCCGACGAAAAGGCGATCGGTCAATTTCAGGGTGCTTAGTTGCGGTCTTACTAGCTTTAGATTTCGATGAAGCCTTAGCGGCTTTAGCAGATTTCGACTTGTTTTCTTTAATGCTGTTTAAAAGTTGGATCTGAATATCAATGAGATCTACTAAGTCAGGGGATTGGATAGTGAGGTTATGTAATAGTTTGCGGGTTTGCTCTAGATCCAGTTTTTCGAGCATTTGGACTAGGCTAGGACGCTCTTCGATCTTGGGTTGCTCCATACCCACTAATAGTACTGCCACGATATGTTTACACCAACCACCAAAATCGTAGGGGCAAGAGCACTGTGCTGATTGAATACCGCGATCGCTAAAGCCGATACTTACGCGATAGTAAGTGCTTCCTGCTACTGTGGCTTGCAGGGTTTGATCTCGCCAAAATAAATCTTGCACTGATTGCGATCGCGCATATTCTTTGCCACGCTGAAAAGATTTATCGCTGGCATTTTGGCGAATCACTGATTCACTTATTTTTAGTGCAGGCATATGCAACTCATTCTCTTTGTTATGGTGATTTTACTATGAGATTGGTGATCATCATTACTTCTAGTAAATTTCTCGTAAATAATTAAATCCTTCGACTTTTTAGGCTCTTCAATCTTGTTCTTGATTGTATTTTCTTGATTGTATTTTAAGGATAGACAATCTGGATTCATTATCTCTGTCTTACCTCAATTTTGATGCTTGAGGCAACTGACGGATAACGTTATCCGTCAACTTGAAAATTGGCATAAAATGCTTGTTATAGCTGCCGCCAGTTTTGTTGGGACAAAATCAAAACCCCAAAGAGAGTTGCCACGCTCCGCGCGGCAACTCTCTTTGGGGTTTTATGTCCTGATACAGTTGGCGGCAGCTATAAATGGACTATTTATAAGCATAAATTAATCTGTAGATGTTGAACTTGTTTTATGAATTTATTTGAAAAGCAGCATAGTTTATAAAAAAATCCAAACATAAGTTACACTGCTTAAGTGTTGTTTACCAAGATATCCTGTGACCAAGATTATTGCCCTGTTTAATCAGTCTGGTGGGGTTGGCAAAACTAGTCTAACCATGAATCTGGGATACCAACTCTCCCAACGCGATCGCAAAGTCCTGCTCGTCGATATGGATCCGCAATCATCATTAACATCATTTCTAGGACTTGATATCTACCAACTAGACAAGACTATTTATCAGTCCATCACTCAGTACGAGAGCTTACCAATCCATCACAATATTCATGGCATGGATTTAGTGCCATCCAATATTCAGTTGAGCGCCGCCGAGATGGAATTGGTCTTAGCTGAATTTCGAGAAGTGCGTCTCAAAGATGCGATCGCTACTGTCCAAGAACAATATGATTTCATTCTGATCGACTGTCCTCCCAGTCTCGCTATCCTTAGCTATATCAGCCTGATTGCCGCTACCCATGTGTTAGTCCCAATTCAAACCCATTACAAAAGTCTAGTGGGCTGTAACTTATTGCTAGAAACCGTTGCTCGTGTCCGTCAAAGGGCTAATCGTAACCTTAAAGTTGCAGGTTTTATTCCCACCATGCACGAAGGACAAACCCTGCAAGCAAAAACTAGCCTCAGTACTATTCAGACTCAACTCTCATCAATTGCCATTGTTTATCCTCCCATTCCAAGGACGATCGCTTTCCCCGACTCGGCGCAAATGCACGAACCTTTAGGATTACATTCCCCAAAGCACCCAGTTATCGATATCTTAAATCAAATTACAGATTCATTGGAGACAATTTAATGGCTAGCAAGCGACCTTTACCCGCTTATCAAATTAGCAATGTTCGCCTATTGGATGAACTGACCCCAGCAACTAATCAGACAGTTAAAATAGATCTGATTCAATTGCCAATTAAGCAGCCGCGACGATATTTCGATCCGCAAAAGATGCAGCAACTTGTGCAATCGATCCAAGAACATGGCATCTTGGAACCGCTATTAGTTCGTCCTTTAGCAAACGGACAGTATGAATTAATTGCAGGGGAAAGAAGATTTCGGGCTGCCCAAATTCTTGAACTAGACACAGTACCTATAATCAGTAAAGATGTTACGGACAAAGAAGCAATCCAAATAGCTCTTGTCGAAAATTTGCAGCGTGAAGACTTAAATCCCGTCGAAGAAACTGAGGCTATTCTAGAGTTATTATCCCTTTCCCTTGACATTGAGATCAGTGATATTACGTCTACTTTAAACCAAGCAGCCAATGCTAAAAAAAGGGGATTAGAATTGACGGATAACGTTACCCGTCAACTTGAGGCGATCGAATCTCTGTTAGCTAATGTTGGTAGATTTAACGCTGAATCCTTTCGCACAAATCGTTTGCCGCTATTGAATATGCCTGATGATGTTTTAGAAACCTTGCGTCAGGGCAAATTAGAATTCACCAAAGCAAGAGCGATCGCCCGTATTCGGGATGGGGCGCAACGGCAAGAATTACTTGAGGAGTCTATCTCTCAAGATCTGTCGCTCTCTCAAATTAAGGCTAGAATTTCTGCTATTAACTCTGTTAAAGATTTGACGGTAACAGAGCCTTCTCTCAAAGACTTGATGAGTGAGGCTTTCACGACAATGAAAAAATCAAAGGTTTGGGACAATCCTAAAAAAACTAAAAAGCTTGCCAAGCTACTAGCAGAAATGGAAACTTTAATTCAGGATGAGTAAAACTCATTGAGGTTAAGCTCTATAGGTGTTTCGGGGATGTCAAACATGATAAACGGCTCGATACTTTTAATGACGGGTGTTTCAGCTATCAAAGACCTCTGAGGCTAAAACTATTGCACATCAAGCATTTTAGCCATTTAAGCTAAAGTACCTCCCCGAAGCGCCTATTGAGCCAAGTATCTGACGTAGCTTTACTAATTGAAAGGTTAAGCGAATTGGTTAAGAAAGATTCGAGACTTAGAGATTTATTCAAATAAACCACCCATGCCCCAACCACCCCTCCCTCAACCCCACCTCGATCGCACCCCAATCACCTTCGAGCAATACGACGAATACACACCCCAAAAACTAGAGCTATGGGACGGCTTCTATAACTATGGAGGTCAAGACATGACAGGCTTTCACCTTGCCATCCTTACCAATATGGGACTACGCGCCGCCGTTAGCCATGTCCCGATCGCTCAATGGTTAGCCGCCATCCAAGAGGTAGCTTTGCAAAATCCCAAGCTGGACGATGCTTTGCGCGATCGCTTAGTGCGAGCGAGCGCTGAGTTGAATGTGATCGCTGAGATTTTGGAGGAGTAGCCAATTACTAACCCACTCAAAGTATTTGACTAACTATTAATTCAGTATTCTCTTCAGGAGAATTCAGTTCAGGTAGTGGTTGTGGAAGTTCTGAACCTTCTATGATCTTTGTAGGAGTATCGGTTATTGGTGATGCAACTAATGAAGGGTAAAGCCATCCTGAGAATAACTTAGTCATTTGCGGCATCAGCAGATAGGTCATTGTCGGAACAGCGATCGCGGTAATAATTGCCACCCGAAATACTAAAGGCAAGTTTAATAACTGCTCTTTAAGAATTAGAGAGATCAAAGTAATTAATGGGAATACAGCCAACCAAGTAACCACAGTCATTTTGTAGCGAGGTGGAGGTGTAATTGATCTGTTGCCAGCAAGAGTAAACCAAGTTTCTAAACCAGTTAATACCTGAATCTGAGGTGGGCTGACAGTGAGTGATTCGGCTATATCAAACCAGTACCTACGTTCTGGCGAAGCCTCCCAATTACGGAGATTGCTAAGACGGTCGAACTTAAAAATGATGCGATACTCTGGATCGTCGGAATTAACTGGAGGAAAAATCGTACTACCCAAATGACCATGAAATTTTTCACAGGCAGAGGTGATGCCCAATAAAAACAATTCAAATTCGGCTTTACATTCTGGTTTAACCCGTCTGGAAATTACAACAGTTACCGTTGGATCGTTAAAAAGGCTTTGGGATTGTGACATGATTGATTTTTCCTTGACAATTGTTATAGAGACAGAGGTAAAACTAGAAAAGAATAGCAATTGTCTACTGTCCGCGTCCGTTGTAGAAGAACAAAATTAGCCCATGCCCTCACTCATCCCACCCCTGAATAGTTGCGTAGCCCGCATGACCCTAGGCGAAAAGTGCTTGGCGGTGAGACTAGAGCAGAAGCTCGATGACGATTATCTAATTTGGTATGACGTACCCATCGGCAAAAAGCAACTGCACCCCGATTTTATTGTGCTGCACCCACGGAGAGGTTTATTAGTTCTAGAGGTCAAAGACTGGAAAATCGACACCATTCTCAGCGTCACAAAAGCTAATTGGACGATCGCCGATCGCCACACCAACGAACCCAAACAAGTAAAAAATCCCCTAGAACAAGCGCGAAGGTATGTACTTCATGCAGTGAAGCTATTAGAACGTGATGCCGAGCTTGTCCATGCGATCGCCAGAAACTACGCTGGTAAATGCATCGTCCCCTATGGCTATGGCGTGGTATTTACCAACATCACGAGATCGCAGCTTGAGAAATCAGGAATAGAACAGGTGATCGAGTCCAACTTGGTTATCTGCCAAGATGAAATGCTTGAGGGGATTGATCAAGAGGAGTTTAGACAACGATTGCGGGACATGTTCCCGTACCAATTCGATACCCCCCTTTCACAACAACAAATTAACCGCATCTGTTGGCATATTTTCCCAGATTTAGATGATTACTTAAATGACATGATCGATAGTTTACCTAGCGATAGTTCTATTCCAGAGAAGATTTCTCTTAATAGCAGTATAGATAAGATCCTGAGAAAATACGCTTATATCGATCTTGAAGTAGATCTGACAGAAGAAATTCATCGAATAGGTTTAGCATCTTTAAGTCTGGAGCAAGACTTTAAAATAATTGAATCTGCTCAAACAAGCTTAGAGTCTTTACGCGACCAAGGCTTACATATTTGTGGACATAATTTTCGTCGCTTTGATTATAAATATCTAATTACTCGGTTTCCGACGCTCGATCCTTGGGCAATTATCGACACGTTAGAGCTTTCGATCATCGCATTTCCCTTAGAGCGATCGCACAAGCTCAACAAAGACTACAAGCTCAGCGAATATGCCACCAATAATCCCCTTGAAGATGCTCTCGCGACTAGAAGCCTATTAGAGGCAATTTTAAATGTTCTGAAGACTAAGCCAGCAAAACTTTTGGATATATACGCTTATTTGTTCAGTTGCGGAGAAGACTTAGCCAGTGAGGCATATCGTCAATTTTTTGGTATGGATAAATGCTTGTTATCTAATACTAATGATCTACCACCAGAGGCGATCGCCGAGCTAGATATCGAAAACTTCATTAGCTTGATCGATCAAGCAACCACATTTAATTTTGACCAAAAGTTATGTGTAGCTGGAATACTTGCTTGGAATTATGAATCTAACATCACTAAAACAAAACAGCCGTTAGGAGGATGGATAAGCCGACTCCCAGATTTCCCTTCTATTTTCAACCAGTTACGCCCAGTTAAATTTCCACGAGAATTTACGTATCAACCATATTTAAAAGACTTTAAGGTTTCAGGCTTTCGTTCGATCCAAGAAAAAGCTATACAAGATATTCTTGCGGGTAAAAATCCTCTAATATTGATGGCAACGGGTGGCGGCAAATCCCTCTGCTATCAGCTTCCTGCTTGGATGCTATCTCAGCGGCAAAAAGGCTTTACTATCGTTATCTCGCCTCTTCAAGCCTTAATGGAAGATCAAGTAAAAGGACTCGAAGAAAAAGGGTTTATTTTTTCTACCTTTATCAATGGGAATATTACAGCATTTGAAAGGCGAGAGAGATTAGATGAATTACGGAATGGAGGAAAAGATCTCCTCTTTATCAGCCCCGAACAATTGCGATCGCCTAGCATCAGATCGTTGCTTGAAGAACGTTTACCATCCCTAATCGTGTTTGATGAGGCACACTGTATCAGCCAATGGGGACATAATTTTAGACCAGATTATCGTTATGCTCCTAAATTTATTGTCGAACTCTATCAAGAGCAAAAGCGCGATTTACCTCTAATGGCATTTTTGACTGCAACTGCTACACTTGATGTACAGTCAGATATTAAAAAACTATTTGAAGAAGATTATGGCATCAAGATTACCGAAATATCCTCAAGCAGTATTCGGAAAAATCTAAAATATCGGATTGTATCCGCTAATAAGCAAGATAAAGATAGATTAGTTATCGAACAAGTTAGAAGTGCGCTCTCACAGGAAGGAGCGATTCTAGTCTATACAGCAACTCGTAAAAACACTGAGAAAATAGCAGGTTTGCTCAATGAAAATCAAATTGATGCAAGATTTTATCATGGCAAAATCTCAAGAGAAGATAAGCAAGAAATTTTAGAAAAGTTTAAAGCCAAAGAAGTAAATGTAATTGTGGCGACTTGTGCTTTTGGCATGGGAATTGATCGCCCAGATGTGAGATCGGTCATTCATTACAGTATAACTGGCAATTTAGAGTCATACGTCCAAGAAGCAGGAAGGGCAGGTCGAGACGAGCATCCAGCTATCTGCACCTTACTATTTGACCCTCAAGATGCTGACACAACTTTCTTTCTTCAGAGTCTAAATCAGCTATCAGAAACCGATTTGCGTAACTTATTTATTGCCGTGCGCTCTCTCCGCGATCGCATTCACTCTGGGAAGGGGAAGGTTTTAGAAGATTATTTCTGGGTGTCGGTAAATGAAATATTCCAAAGTAGCGACCTCGACGAAGAATTCGCTCTAGATTACGAACAGAAAGATACAAAAATCAAAGTAGCACTACAATATCTCGAAGCCTTCGGCATGGTCGAACGGGCAGAAAATCAATCTACTTTCGTAGAATTTGAACTTCTTCAACAATCTCCTGAAGATTCTCATAAATTATTCGCTCTCTATGCTCGTGCTAATAATTTAACCAAGGAACGGATAGAGGAATTTCACAGATTGATTTCAGCTATGCACATTGCTAAAGCTTACTGCCAAGATAAAACAGCACCTTATCCCCTAGAACAGTTGAGCGAACGCGCAGGTATCAATATCAAAGTTCTAAATAAGTATATTAAAGAATTGGATATGGCAAATGTATGCACATCCAAGATCCCAATCACTCTACTCATTACTAAAATTGATAAAGGTAATAGGAAGAATGATGCCAGAAACATTTATGAAAAGCATAAAATTTTAGAAGAGCAGATCGTTGAAGAGATCGTAAATCTCATAGGCGATCGCGAACAAATGCAAATCAACTGTAAAGGACTAGCTACAAGACTAGATCCGTCTCATACTCAAAAATTGAGTGCGAGGAAAATTCTGGAAATTTTAGAGGGGTGGAAATTCTTAAAATGGCTGGATTTAAAGCAGTTTAATCGCGATGTGGTAATAGTAAATAACTTTTCTGTACCCGAATATTTAGATACCCATAGAATTTTTATTGAAAAGATAATTGAGGTCATATATTCATCTCTTGGCGAACTTAGTGGATCTAAGCTTCATCTAAGACAAGATTTAGTTCAATTGCTTTTAGCAGTAAATCAGCTTTCTAGTCCGATAGTCTGGGAATTACAGGATTTAGAAACAGCCTTAGCTTGGATGCATCGCCATAGAATCGTAAGAATTGCCGATGGATTAAACCTGTTTCAGCAATCTATGAAAGTTAGAGTAATTAAGACTGCTAAGGTAACAAAAATCGAAAGAGAATATCCAAGAACGGTCAAGCTTCATTACGAAGAGCAAGTCCGCCGAACTCACATCATGCTTGACTATGGCGAACGGCACAAACAAAAAGATTGCGACCCACAGGAGTATATAGAGAAGTATTTTTCTCTCTCACGTGAGGGATTTACTAACGCTTATCCCAACACCGATGACGATGCTGCTAAGCGACCAGTTACCCAGCAAGATTACGATCTTATTGTCAGTCCACTCAATCCCGTACAGCATGAAATAGTTTTGTCTGAAGCTCCAGCAATATCGGTCATCGCAGGACCCGGCTCTGGCAAAACTCGCACCATCGTCCACCGTATAGCCTATCTAGTTAAAGTCAAAAGGATAGACCCCGCTCGTATTATTGCTTTAGCTTATAACCGCAATGCTGTTCGAGAGCTAAGAATGCGTTTGCAGACTCTGATTGGAGCCGCAGCTTCTCGGCTTAGGGTTAATACTTTTCATGGACTAGCCTTAGCTATTCTTGGGCGTACTGTCGATCCGACGCGCATTTCTTCGCAAGATTTAAATAGTCTATTCGCCAATCTAATAAAAGATGCCTGCGACTTAATTGAGGAAGATATAGAAGATGAAGAGCGGCAATTACAGATTATTAAGCTTCTAGGCTGTACCGAGTATCTCTTTGTAGATGAATATCAAGATGTTGCCGAGCAAGAATATCGCTTGGTAAAACTAATTGCGGGATTGCAAAATCAAAGTGCTGAAGAGCAATCTCGCTCAGTCCAAACTAATATTTGTGTAATTGGTGATGACGATCAAAACATCTATGAATGGCGCGGCACTAGCAATAGATATATCCGATCTTTCCAAGCCGAATATCAAGCCAAGCAGTTTTTACTCACCGAGAACTACCGCTCTACTGAGCCGATTATTGCGGCATCAAATCGATTAATTTTACATAATAGCGATCGCCTAAAAAGTGGTGAAGATCAACAGGTCAGAATTGACAATGACCGAATAGTCCAAAGCGAATTAGAAGTGCAAGATCTCAGATTTGATAGTGTTGCCCATCAAGCAAAATACATCATGCTACAAGTAAAAAAATGGCGCGATTTAGGTATCCAATGCAACGAAATTGCCATTTTAGCCAGAAACTGGGACAACCTCAATGAAGTAAGATCCTTACTAGATCTTAAAGCTGGAATACCTACTTATTCTCTTAAAAGCGTTGGGATAAAATTAATTCGCAATCTATCAACTCAACTGTTAATTACTTACCTAGAAGAAAATTCTCATCATGTCCTTTCTAATCAAGAGTCGGTTCAATTCTACTTTGTTCAATTCTTTGAAAAGACTAGCCGAAATTTATCAGAGCCAACTGTTAAGACACTAATTAAAATTGCTGAGGATATTGATAAGGAAAGAGGATATGGCTTTGAAGATTTATCTACTCCAATTACGATTAGTGAGATTATTACCTCAATTTACGAATTCAATGAAAGCCCTGATATTGCGATCGAACATGATGAAATATTGGTTACCACCTGTCATGGAGCAAAAGGGCTTGAATTTCGCTATGTCATCTTAATTGCTGATGGTTTCTCTGAGCGTAGAGACCAAATTGAGTCTGAGCGAAGACTATTCTATGTGGGCATGACTCGCGCTAAAGAGAAACTTATCATAACTAGGACTTCGGATAGCCAGTTTGTGAGGGAGGCTGAAGCTACGCCCCATTCCATTGGAGTTTCAACTATCGATTTACCACAATTAATTTATTATGCAGACATGACCCCAAGAGATATTGGCACTGGTCAGTTAAATCGTGAGGGAGTGAAAGCCCCGTAGTGAAAGCAACTCCAGCATGGAAAGCGGTCGATGATATAGCCCGATCACCATAGCAGGAGTCTTGTTCTTCCCTAAGCTCACA
>NZ_SELU01000088.1:0-18809 GCF_006861605.1 Pseudanabaena sp. UWO310
CATTCTTGCAACAATTCATCGAGCAGTTCTTTGCGTATATTCATCTGTTTTGGTGTTAGTAGTTGTGTGTCTAGATTGTCTCTCTGTATATATCCCAGACTTTACACAAAATACTCTACACTCTCGAGTTGTTGGATTATCAAAATTACTGAAGACTTTCCCCGCCTTACGAATACTTACCCTATTGATTAGAAAAAAACTATGAACGAAATCCAAGAATATGACCTTGTTGCTTTAACTGAAGATGCGATCGCTACTCATAAAGTCACTCACCAGCAAATCCTACTCAGACGAGGACAAATGGGAACGGTTTTAATGTCCTTTGATAATAAAGCATTCCTAATCGACTTTACCGATAAACAAGGCAATACCTTCGCGATGGAAACAATCGAACCTGTCAAGCTATTACGCCTCATCAATGAACCTGAATTAGTCTATTCATGACTATTCCCCACCTATGACCTTCACATCAGTCCTTGAGAATATAGCTCGATCGCCGATCGCCACAAAAATAGGCGAGAAACTGACAACAGCCAAAAGCATATCCCTGTCAGGACTATCACGCTTAGGCAAAGGACTGATTAGCACCCACCTATGTCAACAACAAACCAAACCCTTACTCATCGTCACCGCCACCGTCGAAGAAACAACCCGATGGGCCTTACAACTTCAGTCCATGTCATGGCGCGTCTATCTATATCAACCCCTTGATACATTTCCCTACGAATCATCCCAAATCGATTTAGAAACTGCTTGGACAAGGATTGAGATATTAGCAGAACTACTTGCCAAACCACAGCATAACTTAGCGATCGCTACCACCATTAACGCGCTACAGCCCCATCTACCATCCACTCAAGTATTCCAAAAACATAGCATCTATCTCAATATCGGCGATTCGCAATCGGTTAAATTACTTGCTGTGGCTTTGTCACGATTGGGATATGTGGAAGTTAAAGAAGTAAAGGACTCAAAACAATGGAGCCGTAAAGGATTTAGTTTTGAAGTATTTCCTGTTAATCGAAATCTCCCAGTGCGTCTAAGCTGCAATCGCGGTACTGTCGAGAAAATCAGAGAGTTTGACCCAAATAATCCTAAAAGCTTCACTGACCTATCCAGCATCGCGATCGCCCCTGTCGATTTGCATGAGTTTGTTTCTGCTCACAAAGCTACATTACTGCATTACTTACCCAAGAACTTTGTCGTTGCTATTGATGAACCCGAACAATGTCAGAGCTATGGCGATCGCTGGTACGAAGCTGCGGAAGAACTTTATCAAAATCAATCGCAAGCCAATACCCCAAAACTGCATTGGGATTTTGCTAAGTGCATGACTGAGGCGAAGAAGTTTCAGATGCTTCAACTTAGCGAGCGATCACTTAAACCCAAAGCCAATATTTTTGATTTTGCGAGTTCTTCTATTCCGATAGTTCCCCATCAGTTTGACCAGATGGCAGCGCTGATTCGTGAATATCTCAAATCGGAATATCAAGTCACCCTGATTTCGGCTCAACCTTTGCGTGTGGCAACTTTACTCAAGGAGTATGACTGCATTGCTAACTTTGTCAGTAATCCTGATGATTTACAGGCCATTGCGCGGATTCAGAAAGCTGGTAAGCCTGTGATTTTGAAATATTCGGGACTGATGGAAATGCAAGGCTTTGTTTTGCCTAGCTGTAATCTAGCTCTCTTGACCGATCGCGAATTATTTGGACAGCAATTATTAGCCTCACCAACCTTTGTGCATCCCTCACACATAACTTCTGCTAAATCAGTTAATCCTGACGAGCTAAATGTTGGCGATTATGTCGTGCATCGTAAATATGGGATTGGTAAGTTTACGCGCTTTGAAACCATTGAAGTGAAGGGAGAAAAGCAACCGCATTACATCGTTGAGTTTGCTGATGGTAAAACTGCGGTGGCGATCGCCCCAGAGAATGAGAAGATTCTCTCCCGCTATCGCAGTGCTTCTAATAAGCCTCCTAAGTTAAATAGCATTGCCAATACAAAGGCTTGGGATAACGCTCTCAGCAAGTGCTAAAAGGAGATTTACAAGTTAGTAAGGGATTTACTGCAACTCTATGTCCGCCGCGCCAATTTAGTCGGCTATGCTTTTCCAACCGATACCGATTGGCAGCAGGAGATGGAGGATTCTTTTCCCTATCAACTCACACCCGATCAGGTCAAAGCTGTTCAAGATGTGAAGCAAGACATGGAAAGCGATCGCCCGATGGATCGGCTGATTTGTGGTGATGTCGGCTTTGGGAAAACAGAGGTGGCGGTAAGGGCAATTTTCAAAGCGGTTTGTGCGGGTAAGCAAGTAGCTCTGTTAGCTCCCACAACGATTCTGGCGCAACAGCATTTTCATACGCTCCAAACTCGGTTTGCGGCTTATCCTTTCACAGTGGAGATTGTGAATCGGTTTCGCCCTGCGAAGGAGCGCAAGCTGATTTTAGAACAGGTTGCAGATGGTAAGGTACAAGTCATTGTCGGTACGCATCAACTTTTGTCGAAGGATGTTGAGCTTCACGATTTGGGTTTACTGGTGATTGATGAGGAGCAGCGCTTTGGGACTTTGCAGAAGGAAAAAATCAAGGCGATGAAGGGGGATGTGGATTTATTGACTCTGAGTGCTACGCCGATTCCGCGTACTCTCTATGCAGCGCTTTCTGGGGTGCGGGAAATGAGTGTGATTGCGACTCCTCCTCCCTCAAGGCGATCGATTCAAACCCATTTATCTGCCTATGATGCGTCACTGGTGAAAACAGCAATTCGTCATGAATTAGATCGTGGTGGTCAGGTGTTTTATGTTGTGCCGCGTATTGAGGGGATTGATGCGATCGCTGATTCTTTGCAAGCGATGTTGCCGAATGTGAGATTGGCGATCGCGCATGGGCAGATGCAGGAATCGGACTTAGAGGCGGCGATGGTTGCTTTTAATAACAATGAGGCGGATATTCTCCTCTGTACCACGATTATTGAGTCGGGTTTGGATATCCCGCGTGTGAATACGATTGTGATTGAGGATGCTCATAAGTTGGGTTTAGCGCAACTTTATCAATTGCGTGGTCGGGTTGGTCGGGCAGGGATTCAGGCTCATGCCTATTTGCTATATCCGCCTAACCTTGAGTTGACAGATTCAGCGAAGAGGAGATTGGATGCGATTCAGGAGTTTAGTCAGCTTGGTTCGGGTTATCAACTGGCGATGCGCGATATGGAGATTCGGGGATTGGGGGATCTCTTGGGTGAGGAGCAGTCGGGTCAGGCAGATGTGATTGGCTTTGCGCTCTATATGGATTTGCTTCAGGAATATCTCCATGAGTTACGCGGGAAGATTCTCCCTGAAGTTGCTGATACTGAGCTTCAGTTGCCGCGTTTGGTGGCTTTTATTCCTGATAGTTACATAGAGGACAATGAGACGAAGATTAATGCTTATTTGACTTTGGCGAAGGTGAAGTCGAAGGAGGAGATTCTCAAGTTGGCGGCAGTTTGGGAGGGTCTGTATGGGGCTTTGCCTGAAGAAACTCAAGTATTGCTCAGGGTGATGGAATTGAAGTTGGTGGCGCGGAAGGTTGGGGTGTTTCGTATTTATGCGTCGGAGGATGGGCGCGATCTGTTTCTGGAATCGAAGCTAACGGATTCGCTTTGGGAGTTACTTCATGCGAAGATTCCGATTGAGTTCTATTATCGTTTTACTTTCGAGAAGGGCAGAATTAAGATTACGAGTCTGGCTCTTCTCCCTGGGGATAAGCAGGTGCATTTCTTAATTGAGTGGTTGGGTTGTTTTTTAACTTAAGCTTTAGACGATCGCTCGATCATCTCAGATTTTATGCCAAAGCATATCCAGTATGCGCTCTCACTTGAGGCGGATGAAAAGCTAGGACAATATGATCCTTGGGAACTCCTGCTGCAACCAGTTCATCAGTAATCCCATCTTCAATACCATCGTAGTGAATCCAGATTTTGTCGTTACGAATTTCGGCATGAACAACACATCCATGTACTCGTCTACTATTTTCCCATCCTTCGCGCATCAGCATAAAGTGGTTGCGATCTCGACTAACGACAACGTAAGCATTCACGTTTCCATAGCGATAGGGAAGATCGGCATAGTATTGGAGCAAAGTTTCTAGGGTTTTGCGCCATGAGTCTAGGGTGTTATCTGTGGTTGCCATTGAATTATCTAACCTTCTTTGATGAGGGCGTTACAGTTGATTATAAGTTGTGTTCATTTTGAGTCAAATAGTTGGTTAGGTTTGCGATAAGGCGTTGATACCTCTCTATGGAAATATTGCCGATCGCTCCAATTACGTTTTTATTAGGGATGACGGTTAGAAAGCTTAGTCGGATAACAGAAGGACTAGTTAAGCCGCTTAATTCAAAGTCAGCATCATTAGGAGAAATGATTTCGTCAAAGTTAGGGATGTATTGCTTTAGTTGGGTGCTTACACCACAAACTAAAAGATCTTGATATTTTGGCATTTTCCTGAGAATTAATGCAGGACGATTTTTAATGGCTCCATTGGATTGTGGAATAGGGGTGAGAATAATTTTACTTTCTTGCATAATTGCTGTTGTGTTCCTTGATTAGCTCTAATGGGTACTCAGGTTCATCTTCTCCATAGCATTGTTCTAAATTTTGTAAAGAGAAGGATTCGAGATTATCTTCTTGTTGAGATAGGTTGCTATCAATGTTGATGGAATTAATGATTTGTTGCCAAAGTTCAACGGGGATAATTACATCGATTGTTTTGCCTTCGGTGTTGGTGACGTAGCGGATACGGTTATCTGTTAGTGCGTTTGGTGTTGCGATCGCCATGATGATCATCCTCTTTATCTTGATTATATTTTATACCGCCGATTGCTAAATCTACAGTGCGATCGCCTCTCGTCAAACCTAAACAAAACCCAATGATAGCGTTAGTACTAAGCAATCGGCGATCGCTCTTGCTTGAGGATGCTGATTATGATGGGCATTCGCTGTCAATGTTACAGAAAATTGCTGGCGCTCTCAATCAGAAGGTTGAGATTAAGTTTTCAGCGATCGCTTCTTGAGACGAGTTTGGTGTAGTCGATGTTTTACAGCAAAATCAAGGAAGATCGATACAAAATTACGATATAACCTTAAAATTTTTGATATGTGGCTTATTGGTGAGCTATATTAGATTTGTGCAATTTGGATCGATAAGAAACCCATTTGCAAAAATATACTAAACGCGAGAGTCCCAAACTTATGTACGAGTCGATTGATTTAGATGCACAGAGAAAGTTGCTCGCAGACTCGCCATCAAAGACTCCATTTGCTCATCAGAAAGAAGCATTTGCTAAACTTAATGAGGTTTTCCAGCTTGGCAAAAAGAAATCAGCTAGTGGGATGCTAGTTCTTCCTACGGGGGCAGGTAAGACATTTACAGCAGTTCGGTGGTTATGTAATCATGCACTGTCTAAAAAAATCAAAGTTCTCTGGTTAGCACCTTCATATTATCTATTAGATCAAGCGGCAGATACTTTTAAAAAGGACATTAGAGAAGTTCCAGATCGGAAAACAATAAATATTCGATGTGTCTCTAGCAGTAAGTCCCATGCAAAAGCGTCATCAATACAATTGTCAGATGATGTGATCTTGATGACAACCCAAACCGCCATCATTAACCTACACAGTAACGCTAAAGACAAATTTAATCAGAGCATTACAACAGCATTAAGAAAGTTTATTGATGACAATCAAAATTCTGAGTTCTTTGTAGTAGTTGATGAAGCTCATCATACTCCCGCCTATGGCTTACGGAATCTTTTAATCAGCGAACAAGAGTCTAATTTAGGGTTGCGTAGCCTATTACCTAATTTGTATTTGTTAGGTCTTACTGCAACGCCGACATACACCGACAAAGCTAAGAAAGGTTGGCTCTCGAAAATATTTACTGATGGAAAACAGGGCATTATTTATCAAGCTGACAAAGAAAAGTTAATGATGCAAGGTATTTTGGCTAGACCAAATTATACTGAAATTCCTACTGGTACAGAGGTTGAATTAGATGATGCTTTGTATGAAGAATTAACTAACAAGCATAAAGATTTGCCAGAGAAAATTATAGAAACTCTTGCAGAGAATCAGGATAGAAATAATGCAATCGTTAATACTTACTTAGCAGATAAGGAGCGATATGGTAAGACAATTATTTTTGCAGATCGTTGGTTTCAATGTGTTTATTTAAAAGATAAATTACGAGAAAAAGGTATTAGAGTAGACGCTATATATTCACAAATTGATGCCGACAAAGGTTCGGCTGAAGCAAGAAATAAGGTTACTCAAAGTGATAATCAAAGGATTTTGAGGCAATTTGCAACTGGATTAGATGAAAATAATAATCATTCCTCCCTTGATGTTTTGATTAATGTAAGAATGTTAACAGAAGGAGCGGATGTGCCTACTGTTCAAACGGTATTTATTACTCGACAAACTACAAGTCAGATTTTGATGACACAGATGATCGGTCGTGCTTTACGGGGCGAAAAAGCAGGAGGCAGTAGTGAAGCGAATATTGTTTTATTCTTTGATGATTGGAAGCGTTTAATTGATTGGGCGGATCCTGCCCATGAAGATGGTGGTACAAAAGAAACTAAAGTTCCTAAGAGAGAAAGGTATCCTCTTGAATATATTGCGATTCATTTAGTAGAAGAGCTTTCAAAATCCATTGAAAATGACGGCGATTATCCAATGCCACCATTTTCAAGAATTTTCCCTGTTGGTTGGTACAAGACTGAAATCACCTATGCTGAAGATGATGAAAGTCAAGACACAATGGAAACAGTCACAGAATTTGTAATGGTCTACGAGCATACCCAAAAGCGATTTCAAGATTTTATTAAGTTCATCGACAAAGCTTATTTAAAGGATGAATGGACTAAAGAGCGTCTTGAGTATGAATGGATCGAATCTGAAATTAAATCTTGGATCAAAATCTATTTTGATGCTGATTCAGACAATATTGGTGAAAAATTAAGTTCTAGCGTAACTAAAATTGTTCGTCATATTGCTCAAAATGAAGCTGTACCTCATTATTATCCATTTGAAGATAGAGAATTATATGATGTAGATAAAATTGCTCAGAAAGTTATTGATTTAAAACTCTTTCATCATGCTCGGAATAAGTTTTTACAAGAAGAATTTACTAAACCTAATTCTTTATGGCAAACCTTCTACAAATCCTTTAGGAATTTTGAAACCGCAGTTCATGCTAGTGAAATGAAGATTATTAGCGATGATTCTAATATACCTATTGTTGACATTCCTGCACTAAAGCCTCAGCCCGTAATCCGAGAGCTAACCGAAAAAGATAAGAAACAAGTTAAAGAACGTGATGGTAATGCCTGTTTATGCTGTGGAGATAATAGAAGATTACAAGTTGATCATGTTTTTCCGTTCATTTTAGGAGGACAAACATCTATAGATAATTCGCAAACATTATGTATGAGATGCAACGGCTTTAAGGGTAAAAATGAGATTGACTTTCGGACTAAAAAAACTCCTTTAAAAAGCCCTAAAGCATTTGATACAGCTAATCTGAATAAACTTGTTTCAGCCGACAAAAATATTGCGGAAAGTCTAACTAGAGTTATCAACTTTTTCTATAACTGTAGTGCCGTTTATAGAATCGTTCATTACAAGGCTAATAGTGATAAATATTTAACTATCTGGGAAATTCATTTGTTTTCTGGTAATGATCCTCAATGGTTAAGACAACATGAACCGCAAATTTTTAATTTCATTCATCATGAATTAGGATGCCCTTTAGTTACAGGTATCAAAATAGTTACGCATAATTCTTAAAAAAGAGAAAATCAAAATGACAGATGCCACCACCCACATTAACATTCCATTTGATGGCTTATGCCTGACAACATCGACTATCTCCAAGGCATTGTCGAACGGCTGACTTTTCACTCTGAAGAGACAGGCTATACCGTAGCGCGGCTAAAAGTACCCAAGGCTCAAGACCTAATCACCGTAGTCGGCAATTTTGCCAATATTCAAGCAGGACAGACTCTCGCCCTAGAAGGCACATGGCGATCAAACTACCAAACAATCCTAATCAAATTCGCAGCACAAATATTCTGGTCACAACTCAAAAGAGCTACCTGATTTCCTTGTCCCTCTACCACCAAAGCCGTTGATACAATCTGGCGATCGTGCATCTCATTGATAGAAGTGAGGTTGACACTTTTCTCAATCACCTCAGCATCAAGTGGATAGATAGAGAGTCGTTTATCTTGCTTCACTACCTTTAACAAAGCATCAACAGAAGGAATTGAAGTCTTACCACGACTCACAATCCATACCGCCTCCGCCAAAGCGATCGCAGGTAAAACTAATTCACTACTTGAATCCGCAAGAATTTCTTTAGCAGTCACTCCTAAGCGAGAATTACCTTCCAAAAACCAGATTAAAGCATGGGTATCAAGAATATATTTCATATTGCTAGAATCAATCCCAACCAAGAGTATCGTCAATATCACCATTAAACTCAGTATCTCTAAAATCAGCTTCAGTCGATTGTTGAGAACCTGAAAACATCCCAAACGACATAAACTGACTAGCGAGACTGGCTGACTGAGGCTTAAAGAAAGTCACAAAAACTTGGCTCTCCGTAATATCTTGAGGGATTTCCGCTAACTCGACTTTACCGTTCCGATATATTCCTTGGATTGTCTGTAACATAATCGTTTGCGCTGGTTAATTTGAGCGATCGCCAATCAATTGTAACACTACAACATTTTAGCTAATAATGGTAAAGCGATCGCTACATTTATCCGTCCTTATGGCTTATGCCTGACAACACCGACTACCTACAAGGCATCATCGAACGGCTGACTTTTCACTCTGAAGAGACAGGCTATACCGTAGCGCGACTAAAAGTGCCCAAGGCTCAAGACTTAATTACCATAGTCGGTAACTTTGCCAATATCCAAGCAGGACAGACTCTCGCCCTAGAAGGCACATGGCGATCGCACCCTAAATTTGGCGACCAATTCCAAGTCACTCAATACCGTGAAACTAAACCCGCAACAATTACAGGCATTGAGAAATATCTCGGCAGTGGTCTGATTAAAGGCGTGGGACCAGTCACCGCGAAACGTATCGTTGCTCATTTTGGCTTGGATACCCTTGACATCATTGAGAATGAGATTGACCGTCTGATTGAAGTTCCTGGCATTGCCAAGAAACGGGTGAAGATGATTAAGATTGCTTGGGAAACGCAAAAGGCAATTAAGGAGGTCATGGTATTTCTGCAAGGACATGGTGTATCCACCACCTATGCAGTCAAGATTTTTAAGCATTATGGTAACGATTCCATTCAGACCGTTTCGGAAAATCCCTATCAACTGGCAACGGATATCTATGGCATTGGTTTCTTTACTGCCGATCAGATCGCTCGGAATATTGGTATTGAAGTTAGTTCCGAGTTTCGCAGCATTGCGGGAATCTTCCATTGTTTAGGAGAAGCTGCTGAAGAGGGACATTGTTATCTGCCCCGCAAGGAACTGGAAGAGAAAGCCATCAAACTACTTGCCCTCGAAGACTATCAGCCAGATCCTGAAACTATCTCTAAAATTGTTCTCTATCTTTCTGTCAACGATCGCTTGGTGATGCAGGGATTAGAAGGCGAGTTCATCTGCTATAAACCTACTTACTTCCACACCGAACAAAACCTTGCCGAACGGGTTTATCAATTACTACAACGCAAACACAATCCAGATCCCGATCGCGTCAAGGCTTGGATCGATCGCTACACTACCCAAAGAAATATCCAACTCTCGCCCAAACAACGGGAAGCCGTAGAGATGGCGGCAACTTCATCGGTTTTAATTCTCACAGGTGGACCGGGGACAGGGAAAACTACCACCACCCGCACGATTGTCGCGCTCTGGAAAGCGATGGGTAAGGAGATTGCTCTTGCTTCGCCGACGGGTCGGGCGGCGCAACGATTACAGGAAGTCACGGGCTGTGAAGCGAAGACAATTCACCGTTTTCTAGAGTTTGACCCGAAATCAATGGGTTTTAAACGCAATCAGGAATATCCTCTGACGGCTCAAGCGATCGCTATTGATGAAGCATCGATGCTGGATCTATTTCTTGCCTTTTCTCTGGTGAAGGCGATTCCCTTGGGCGCTCAACTACTTCTTGTCGGCGATACCGATCAACTTCCCAGTGTCGGTGCGGGCAATGTTCTCCAAGATTTAATCAATTCTCAACAAGTCCCTGTCATCACACTCACTGAGGTATTTCGTCAGGCTCAGGCAAGTCAAATCATCCAGAATGCTCACCGTATCAATACGGGTAAGTTTCCAAACATGGAAAAGGTTTCTAATCAGCCCCAATCCGATTGTCTCTGGCTCGAAATGCCGAATGCTGAAACGGGTCAACAGGGAATTTGTGACATTGTTACGGAGTTATTACCGAGTCTGGGCTTTGACCCTCAGCAGGATATGCAGGTTCTCTGTCCGATGACTAGAGGTGATGTCGGTACGCGCAATCTCAATGTTGTCTTGCAACAGTTGCTCAATCCTCCTGATGCGATGAAGCCAGAAATTAAGTATGGGAGTACGATCTTTCGTTTGGGCGATCGCGTTATGCAGCAGGTGAATGACTATAACCGTGAGGTTTTTAATGGGGACATTGGTACGATTACGGGTGTCGATTTGGAGGAGAGGGAAGTCACGGTGGTATTTGGCGATCGGCAAGTGGTCTATGATTATGCCGATCTCAACGAGATTGCTCTGGCGAGAGCAACGACGATCCATAAGGCGCAGGGCAGCGAATATCCTGTGGTAATCATGCCGCTGTTCATGCAGCATTTTCTGATGCTTTCTCGCAATCTTTTCTACACTGGTTTAACTCGTGCGCGAAAGCTTGCCATCATTGTCGGGGAGTCGAAGGCGATCGGGCTGGCGGTCAAACAGGTTAGCGATCGGCAGAGATATACTTATCTCGCGAAACGGTTAGCAAAGTTTGCAGTCCCTTTAGTTTAAGGCAAAACTGCCAACACAAATCCGTACTCCCATAATTACAAATGTAACGGCAAGAATTAAGACAGCTTTAAAGTTAACTCAAGTGAAATTTTGAATTATTCGGAGGTTTGATCGCCGCTTCCTGACAGGGAGTTTCATCTGGAACCCAATTGTAAGGGATGGGCTGCGCTCGATAGACCCAATTAGCTAAGACCTCTCGATCCAAATCAAGTTTTTGGCGGATGGAATAGGGATTGACATATTCCCACACAATTTCACCAGATCGCGTCACCTGAAACAACCGCCCAGTCATGCCCTCGTCAATTAAGGTATTGCCATTGGGAAGTCGTCGAGCACTGGAAATGAACGAACTATAGAATCCCCAAGCAGGCTGCTTCGAGTCAATCCCAGTATATTGCCAGACGATCGCTTTTGTTTGCGGATCGATCTCTAGAATTCGTGACCCTGATTCTACGCTGAGTCGAGTTGGGGGAAACCCTGAAGGTCCCTCATTATCAAAGACAAGCAGATTCCCAGCACTAGGCAAGCCTTGAGGAATGATATGGGCATCGTGTTGCCCACTGGTTTGATCCACTAACCGAGGGACAGCAAGGCTAAATCTGGGGCGCAGCGAGGTATTTGTAACCGTAGCAGATCCCCCTGTTTGTTGATTCCCAACCGCATAGTCGGGTCCGAGCCGCCAGACAATTTTGCCCGTTTGCTTATCGATGATGGCGATAAAGCTGACTTCGCGAGAGTCGATCATGATATTATCTGGCGCGAAACGCTTGTCTCCTGCATCAAAGAATCGATTAGAGCCAATCGGTTGCATATTGTTGATGGTCAAAAAGCCACCAAATTCTTGTTTGCTTGCACGATAGGCTTCACGGAGCAGCGATCGCCCTTCGGGGGAAATGCCAAACTCATTTATGTGGTCTCCAGCCGTCCAAGTCCAGACGATCTGCCCTTCTTTCGAGACTTCGACAATTTGTTGATCGGCGATCGCTTGCTCGCTAACACCCGCAACGGGATGCTCGATAGTTGTCAGGAGCAGCGTATTGCCGTTAGGCAGGCGACTGATATCGTGATTCTGACGCGCTTTGCCACTGGGAGCTTGAGTTCCCCAACGCCAAACGGTATTGCCGTTCCAATCCAGTTCACCGACTTCCCGATTGTCAAAGATATTGCCAAAGGGAGAAGAGCCGTTTTCAAGTTGAACGAGGATATGTCCCTTATCCCCTACGGTCTGCTCTGGATCTAGCATCTCTGGTGGGAAGCCGAACTTGTTCCATCGATGGACTTCGTTGCCGTCCATGTCGATCAGGTGGGTGTTACCGTCAGGGGCGCTGAATAACACATAGCTGTTGTAAGCTTTTGCAGGATCGTAAATGGTTGTGCCAGTGGGAAAAACGCTAGGTTGGGCGATCGCCTGATCAGTCATGATACAAACCAGAGCAACGGATAGTAGAAACACCAGAGCCGATCGCCCAATCATGCTTCTTACATGAGTCAATATTGAGTTCAAGATAATTAAAGTGGGGCTAAGGATGTAAGTTAACAGATGTAAGTTAACTAAGTGCGTAAGCTGCCACTTGATTGGGTGGCAACGCTGTGTCTCGAACATTAATTTGTTTAGGAATTAATTTGAGTTGATAATACAAATCGGCAACTTTTTGTTGCTCTGCCAACAAATTATCTGTCACAGGTCCTAACCCAAACTGACGGCGTTGAACGGATTTTTGGACAGCCGATGCATCCAGCTTTAGCGCCTCTGTTAATATTTTGGCAAGCTCATCTCGATTCTTATCTGACCAAGCCTCCAAATCGCGCACCTCTTCCAAAATAGCCTTCAAGACCTGTGGTCTTTCCGTCGCAAACTTACGGGAACTGATGTAGTAACCACCAATTTTATTAACACCTTCACCATCTGCGATTACACGAGATTTGATCCCAGTTTCTCCTGCGGCAAAAAATGGATCCCAGATCACCCAAGCATCAGCAGATCCCTGAACAAGAGCGCCACGGGCATCCGCGGGAGCGAGATAGATAGGCTGAATATCGCTATACTTCAGTCCCGCTTTTTCTAGTAACTGCGTAATGAGAAGGTTGGCACTGGAACCTTTTGCAAAGGTAACATTCTTGCCCTTTAAATCGGCAACTGTTTGAATTGGCGAATCCTCTTTAACTAATATTCCCGATCCCTTGGGATTAGGCACGATCGCCGCAGCATAGACCAGATCGGCTCCAGCAGCCTGAGCAAAAATGGGTGGTGATTCACCTACTGGTCCTAGATCAATCGCACCAGTATTTAAGGCTTCCAGCAACGGTGGCCCTGCTGCAAACTCTTTCCAGTCCACCTTAATACCTAGAGAATTGAGGCGTTTGTCAATTGTCCCTTTGGATTTTAATAAAATGGTTGATTTCTGATAGCCAATCCGCACCGTTTCGCCACCTGTAGCGATCGGACTTGCACTTGAAGGCGCAGTTGTTCCAGCTACTGGTGAACTAGCTTGCGGAGAATTTTGGGAGGAGTTGTTTGTACAACTTGCAACTAGTGCGTAGCTACCCAAACTAGTTAGGAAAAGGAAGAGATCTCTTCGTGTGAGCTTCATCGTATGTACTCCATCACTTTATTCTTTAAGGAATCCCTTAAAGAATCAAACATATCGTGCGATTCAAGATTATTCTATTGAAGCTAAACAACTATTTTGATAGCTTTTGATAGCTCATAGCAATATTCAGGAGTTAATCCACATTTAATCTACGGCTTGTCTATCGACAAAGCGTAGATTAAATGTACCCTAGCATAAATGTTTTCAAGGAGCAAACACAAAACAGTATTGAGCAGTATCGACAGCATTATTCGGCAAAAACATAGAAGAAGGACTAAGTGATTATCACTACCGAAAACCAATGGTTAATAAAACAACAGAAACCCCTCGAATTTCATTACTGGTCTTAGGAGCAGTCTCCTTTATGGTCATGGCAGATATGAAAGCCATTGATCCCTTATTACGGATTATTGCCAATGAATTTGGCAGCACCGTTGGCAATACCGCCGCGATCATATCGGCTTACACGATTCCCTACGGATTATTTCAGTTGGTGTATGGTCCCTTGGGCGATCGCATTGGCAAACTCAAAGTTATGACTAGGGCGATCGTTCTTTTCGCTATTGGCACAATCCTCTGTGGGCTTGCTCCTACCCTTCCCTCGCTGATTCTGTTGCGATTTCTGACGGGCATGGTTGCCGCAGCGATCATTCCCCTTTCTTTGGCATATCTAGGGGATAGTTTTCCCTATGCGGAACGTCAAACTGCGATCGGGCGTTATCTGAGCGCGTTAATGTTAGGACAAATTATGAGCAGCACATTAGGGGGGATATTTGGTGAATATTTGAGTTGGCGAGAGATCTTTTGGGTATTGGGAGTAGCATCTCTAGGAGTTGCTATTGTTCTCTGGCGAGCTGTTCAGAAAATCCCTGTGACTGTCTTCAATCGCTCGACACAAACGGGATGGCTATCGATGGAGCCTTATCTCAAACTGATGGCTCGTCCAAATGTGCGGTTAGTGATTACGGCTGTATTTATTGAAGGCTTCTTCTTATTTGGTAGCTTTGCCTATATTGGCGCATTTATTCGCGATCGCTATGGTCTGCCCTATACCTTGGTTGGATTGCTACTAACTGGTTTTGGCATTGGTGGATTAATCTACAGCATTACGGTCAAATGGTTGGTTCGACGTTTGGGAGAACGTGGTTTAGTTTTGGCGGGTGGTAGTTTAATTGGTTTGTGTTATGGTTCTATCGCTTGGTTGCATCAATGGACATTGTTAATTCCTGGAATCATTGTGATTGGATTGGGATTGAATATGCTCCATAGTACTCTGCAAACTAAAGCAACTGAGTTAGCCCCTGAGTCAAGAGGAACCGCCGTTTCTCTGTTTGCATTTAGCTTGTTTTTGGGGCAGGGAATTGGCTCTGCTTTTCTCGGCAAAGTGGTTGATGGTATTGGTTATCACGCTTGCTTTACTCTTTCTGGGATTGTAGTTTTTCTATTGGCGATTTGGTTTGCAAATCAGTTGCGTTTGTTGAAGCAGCTACATTAATAACTTCCCTATCGCCTACAGTTGACGAATCGGTGACCCTGCCAGAAACGCCTGTATGTCTTCGACCGCTTCACGATAGTAAGTACGGTAATTAGACTGCGACACATAGCCCAAATGCGGCGTAGCTAGAAGATTCGGCAGCGATCGCAAGACATCATCGGAGGGCAGAGGCTCTAGCTCAAATACATCAAGTCCTGCACCTGCGATCCATCTTTGTTGTAAGGCTTGAATTAGCGCAGTGCGATCGATGATTGCCGATCGGGAGGTGTTGATCAAATACGCTGATGGACGCATTCGCTTGAGTTCCGCAGCGCCGACTAATCCCCACGTGCGATCGCTCAGCACGAGATGAATGGAGACAAAATCGCTGCTTTCGAGTAGTTCCTCTTTTGAGCTTGCCAGCGATACGCCTACCGTATCGGTTTGTACTGATGTCAGGTTTTGGCTCCAAGCAACAACCTTCATGCCAAATGCTAGACCGATCCGCGCCATCCGACTGCCAATCTTCCCCAAGCCTAGCAAGCCAAGCTGCCGACCGTTGAGATCCATGCCCACAGTACTTTGCCAAGCCCCACGACTGCGGAATGCAGCGTTTTCTAGTACTAGATTACGAGCCAGTCCCAGAATTAACGCCCATGCTAGCTCGGTGGGTGGCTCGGATTTGCTGGCAGTGCCACAGACCACTATTCCATGAGCCTTTGCTGCTAAAAGGTCAATCGATGCATTCCGCATTCCTGTAGTAATTAGGAGTTGCAACTGTGGCAAAAGGGCAAACAATGATGCTGGGAACGGAGTCCGTTCGCGCATAATGATCACAATTTGAAAATCGCGAATGGCAGCAACTAATTCACCTTCGTTATGGAAGTACTGGTGAAAAGATTGTATTTCTACCTGATTGTTAATTGCTGACCAATCCGTTATGGTCAAGGCAACGTTTTGGTAGTCATCGAGGATAGCACAGCGAAGTTTGGTCATATCTATAGCTTCATTCTAAATCCTACGGATTCCTTAATCCGCAATGTGCAGGACGGCTTTACCTGAATACTGGCGATCGAGTAGCTGCTGAGCGACTTCCGCAACCTTTGTCCACGAAGCTTCTATGCTAATAGGCGTGCGAATCTGACCCGTGGCAACGAGATTTGCCAGCCGCTTCAGCCCGATCGCTGCTGATTCCACAGCCTTTAGTTCTCGGAATAAAATCAATCCATACAGCTTCGCGCCACCAAGGCTATAAAATCGCGATGCATTGAAGGTCACTTCACCACCACCAGAGGTTCCAAACGACACCAGCACTCCATCTGGCGCGATCAAACCGAGGGCATCGCCAAGTACTTTACCGCCCACTGATTCCGCAATCAGATGATAGGGACCGAATTTGTCATTGCTAAGATCTTCTCCCAGCACCACCGCAGTGGCTCCAGCCGCTTTGACTATGGCTTCATCCTCTGGTTTGCGAATATGGGCAACCACCCGCGCTCCCGATAATTTAGCTAACTGGATCGCAAAATTGCCCACGCCACCTGTCGCTGCCGTGATTAAGACAGGCTGTTCTAACAGCGAACCACCTTGCAGCAGTGCATGATAGGCTGTTAACCCCGCCACAGGTAATGTTGCGGCTTGGGCAAAGGAGACTGAATCAGGTAATTCTGCCAAGGTTTCCGTGGGAACTGCCACCAATTCTCCCCAAGCCCCAAAGCGCAACAAGCCTACAACCCTTGCTCCTTGAGATGGTCCCGAACCATCGGCAGCAGCAGTTTCGACTACGCCCGCTAAATCCCATCCCGGTCGCCAGCCTGCTTCGGCTGTGGTCGATCGCCTAACTTCTCCACGATTTAGCGAAATTGCCGCCACTCGCACCAATGCTTCATGGGGGGCAGGATTAGGTGCATCGAATTCACGGAGAACCAATCTTCCCGTAACGGTGGGATCGACGGTAACAGCTCGAATTTTACTCATGATGGAATTCCTTTATTTATTTCTTGATTTCATTTGCGAGGGTAGTGATCACTTGGGAGAGGGAGCGATCGCGATCGCGTTCCTCTGGGGTTTCTTTGCCGAGGGTTGTATCTTTGACTAAGCGATAGATATCCGCCGCACCTTGGAAGATCTGTTCCGTTAAACTCAGTGATTTAAAAGTATCGGCAATCTCTTCCATTTCCCCAATCCAGCGATGCGCCTTTGGTGTCATGCTCGGAATCGCTCGGCTTAAATAGTTCAACAATCCTGATTGACTATTGGTTAGTTCCGCTTCTAAGGGAGCATCTAAGCCCAGTTGATGCGCCGCAATAAGCAGTTCAGTGCCGATCGCGGTTAATCCTTTGGTTAGGGCGGCGTAACACATCTTTAGTCCCGAAGCCTGTCCAATTTCGTCACCAATGACACGAATATCCAGTCCATAGTCTCGGAGAGCAAGCAGTTGATCTGCCTGAGTGCCAGAGGCATAAATGCGGGTCTGGTCGGGAACCCGTGGTGGTGGTCCAATAATCGATGCATCCACAAACTGCCCACCTACTTCCGTGATAATCTGCCCAATTCGTTTAACGCGGTCGGGGGCGATCGCATTGGCATCAACATAGAGCAATGGTTTACCGACTGCCCGAATTATCGGCGCAATTTGCTCTGCGGCTTCTGTGGCGGCGGCTGGAACCAGCACCGACAGGATCAGATCGGCTTCGATTACCAGATTTTTGAGCGAGCCAACATCTTCAATCTTTGCCTCAGCAGCTAACTGGCGCGTGCGATCGCTGCGATCGGCTAGGGCTGCCAAGGTATGCAATCCATGTTGAGAAAGCACTGTGGCGATCGCCTGTCCCATTTCCCCTGGACTCAAAATGCCAACCTTTTGCAGTGTCATATAGTAATCCGCAGAACCGAGTTTAAGTTATTAGCATCAATAATCTACGGTAAATACTTGTAGTTATTGTAGATTGCTTTACTATGACCCTACCACTAGATCCTGTAATGAAGCAAGCCCTAAATAGTGATCCCATTCTGCCGATGGGTATAAATCTATTGATATGGAAGCGATCGCCATTTATGCTGTCATCCACATGAAACAATATGACCTCTCCAATGATTAGGTTATAGGCTCCTAATGGCTAACGTGCATTGGTTAAGATGCAAAACTATCTCATGGTAGCTCATACAATTTTGGCTTGTGAGTCAATGCTTTGCTGCTGTGCTTGAGATCGATGCTGTCAAGCCTGCTCAAATTGTTGGATATCAAATTCGCTTAAATTGGCAAATTCAATTTCCTGACCCTTAACTTGCAAGATGATCTGGCGATCGCCTTGTAATCTCTCAACTGTCAGAGCATCTCCGCTTCGTTGGATACCGTAAGAGTTTCTACCCACTTCTCCAAATCTATCAGCCCCTAGTTCATTGAGGAGATGATGACAGATCGCTGCGACCATCTGAGCGTGGTCATTTCTATTCTGCTCTGAGTTAATCGGGATGTCCGCTTTAACAATATTTTTAGATTGCGTTAGTTGGGGTGCTTTAAGCGATCGCTGTTTTTCTAACTCAATCACTAACTCGTTTAACAAACTATCTGATAAACCATGCTCGAGACTGTCAAGCATTTTGTGTAAAGTCTAGAAGCTAGATGTGGAGACGATCCTCAAAGAGGATAGCAAATCGATTAAGGGCGGGTTTCCAATCGCGAATGGGCATTGTCCATTTCTTAGAAATAT
>NZ_SELU01000089.1:0-17779 GCF_006861605.1 Pseudanabaena sp. UWO310
CTTGAAAGCAGCCTCATCAGAGGGAAAAATCTGTTGAGATTTAATCACCTTACGCAAACTGCTATTCATCGACTCAAGTGCCTTGGTGGTATAAATCGCCCTACGAATCTCAGGGGGGAAAGCAAAGAAGGGGATAATATTCGCCCAATGACTGCGCCAAGACTTAGAGATCGACGGATATTGTTTGTCCCATTTCTCAGCAAAGAGTTCGAGATTAAACTCTGCCTCCGATTCCGTCGCCGCGCTATAAATCGCCTTGAGGTCAGCACAAACTTGTTTGCGTTGTTGCCAAGGGACAAAAGCAACCGAGTTTCTGACCATGTGGACAATGCATAATTGCACCTGAGTTTTAGGAAACACTGTTTCAATGGCATTAGGAAACCCAGTCAAACCATCAACACAAGCAATCAAGATATCTTTGACCCCACGGTTGTGAATTTCGGTGAGTACCGATAGCCAGAATTTTGCACCCTCATTCGGGGAAATCCACATACCCAATAATTCCTTGTACCCGTCCATATTCACCGCCAAGGCAAAGTACAGTGATTTATTGATCACTCGGCCATTGTCTCGAACTTTGATCACCAGACAGTCCAGAAATACGATTGGATAAACCGCATCAAGGGGACGATTTTGCCATTGCTTGACTTCATCAATTACCTCATCAGTGACATTGGAAATAAGCGTTGGTGATACTTCGACCCCATACATTTCTTGCAACTGGGCTTGGATATCCCTGACACTCATACCTCTCGCATACAAGGCAATGATCTTCTCGTCTAGTCCTGACAGTCGATTTTGTCCTTTCTTGACCAGTTGTGGTTCAAACTCTCCTTGCCGATCGCGGGGGACTGCGATTTCGGCTACACCAAAGTCTCCTTGGACTTTTTTCTGACTATAGCCGTTACGACTGTTGCTTTGTCCTTCTGGTCTGGATTCATGCTTCTTGTACCCTAGATGGGTTGATAGTTCTGCTTCCAATGCTCGCTCCACCAACGCGGTGGTTAGTTGTTTCAGGATTCCTCCTTCTCCAAATAAGTCGGGTGGTGTTTTACATTCTTGCAACAATTCATCGAGTATTTCTTTGCGGATATTCATCTTTGTGGTGTTAGTAGTTGTGTGTCTTGATTATCTCTCTGTATATATCCCAGACTTTACACAAAATACTCTACACTCTCAGATCATTTCGTTAGGAATCGATACCCACACCTTAAACTGGTCTGCGTCAGGGGCGATTAATACTGCCATGCCTAAATCTACGTCTCTTTTGCATCCAGCGATCGCATCGTTGAGAGATTTATAGGCTTTATCGACTACAAAGGTTTTGCCAAGAAATACAATGGCTTTTTCCGTACCGACAATAGTTTTAATAGCGATCGCGCGAACTTGGTTTAAAGAATTGAGAATCATTGCTTTTGTCCTGTGAACGTTTTCTCTATGGGTTTAGTATCGCGTTCTATCAAGGTTTGCTATGCGATCGCTAATCTATGCTCCTGTGATGTTGGCTGTGGGAATATGCGATCGCAGTCACAAATAGTTCGGGCAGTAAAAAAACGCCATTCCCGTTCTAGTGGAAAGTTAAAATCAAGTTTTCCACGCTGGGTGTAAATATTTACACTTGCCTTAGCGGGATCTGAAATTAACCAGTGACCAAGATATTGAGCTATGCGGGCGTATCGACTATTGCTTGAAATTGTCTGCCACTTCGTAAACATTGCTTTTTTGTCATATGCAATTTATAAAACATCTGATACAGTGAAAATATCACTTGATAATCGCTCTCATGAAGTTACAGGTAAAAAAATATGCATATTTGATTGAGGAACTCCAAGAGAGACTAAACCTAAATCAAATACAGCTTGCCCAAAGGGTGGGGACAACGCCTTTATCGCTCAGTCGATGGAAGAATGGACACCACACACCGTCACCAATGGCGATCGCCTTGCTAAAGCAAGCGGTTCTCGATTTGGGCGATCGGGGGAGAGATTTGCAAAAGTATTTCTAGGCTCTCGTTGTAGAGATTATTTTTTTGTGCGATCGCGTATCAGGTGATATGGAAAATTTGGTTCTAGTGGAAATTGCCAATCTTTTGCAAGAGCCATCAAAGTTTTTTAATTTATTTTTTGAGGCTGCAAGTTTTTTGCAGGGTACGTCGATTAACCTGTTTTTAGTAGATATCAGATGATATGTCCCGACACTTAGAACGCTTATTAGAGCTAGACCGACTGATTCGTTTGTCAGAACGTCACACTGCAAATACCCTTGCTGAAGCTTTAGAAGTAAGCGAACGCACTGTTCGGAATGATCTGGATTTTATGCGCGATCGTTACAATGCTCCCATTGCAAGCGATCGCGTTAAAGGCTACTACTACAGCGATCCTAATTGGCGATTGGATAGCATCCCTCTTACGAAAGGCGAGCTTTTTGCCTTGACGTTAGGGGCAAGGATGCTGCAATCCTATTCTGGCTCAGCCTATGAACCAGAGTTAAAGTCAGCGATCGAGCAGTTAAGCCGACGTATTCCCGAACAAACTTGGGTCGATTTGCAAGGGCTAGCAGGCGATCGCGTGATGATTCGGGAAGGTACTGAACTAAATCTCGATCCAGATATTTGGCACAAACTAGAGGTTGCCTGTCAGCAAAAACGTAGTATCAAAATGAGTTACTACACGGCTGGACGCAATGCTCATTCTGAGCGCCAATTCGATCCATATGTTTTACACTTTTCTCGTTCAAATCCCTATGTAACTGGTTTTTGTCATTTGCGGCAGGAAACTCGATGGTTTCGAGTCGATCGGATTCAATCGATAGAGGTACTTGAGGAAACTTTTGAGATTGATGCGACTTTCGATGCCAAAGAACATTTTGAGATGGCTTTTCAACATGAAGTTGGTGGCATCCCTACACAAATTTCGATTTGGTTCGATATGCGATCGGCTCCGTTTATTCGCGAACGTCGTTGGCATCCGACTCAGCAGATTGATGAAAACCCTGATGGCTCATTGACTCTACACTTTGTTGCTAGAGGTCTAAATGAGGTAAAGAGATGGATTTTATTTTATGGCAAGGGTGCTAAGGCTTTGGCTCCACCTGAGTTAGTGGAAATGGTTAGAGAAGAGGTTACTGTTATGACTTCTAATTACAAATAGGTTCAGGAAATCAAATCAATGACACTAATGGAAATTAAGTTTGGCTTACAGGGGAAGACCTTACCTGCCGATCATGGTTATGCTCTTTACTCAGCGATTAAAAATAACTTACAAAACCTAGAACATCCACTAAAAAATGAAATATTACAAAGTTCAGAGAAAAGTGAAGAAAAGTCATTACCTCTTGAAGTTTTAATATCTGGCATTTCAGGAAATCCTAACGGCAATAAGGTAATTAACCTGAATCAAAGATTTTCCAAGTTGGCAATCAGATGTCCTAATGAACAGATAAGAGCATGGTATGGCATTTTGCAAAATCAAGTCCTAGATGTGCGTGGTCATTTAATTCGCTTAGTGCAACCTAGATTGGGTTTGATTCTACCTAGTGATTCTCTAAAAGCCAGACTGGTCATATTTAAACTGGAATCAATAGATCATGCCAATGTACCCAAGTATTTTTTAGAATCTTGTCAAAAGAGTCTAGAACGTTTGGAAATATCTGCTCAGGTTTACATTGATAGCAATGAGAATGGAGACTTGGCTAGGCGATCACTACAGATTAAACACAAGCATATTGTGGGCTATGGCGTTGTGGTTGAAGGCTTGAGTGATGAAGACTCGATCAAATTACAAAGTTTAGGAATAGGCGGACGAAAACACTTTGGTTGTGGTTGGTTTTCCCCTGTGAAGGAGTTAGGCAATGAAGAGTAAGTTAGTAGCGTTAGAACCCAATTTGCTTTTGGCTAAATCCTATTCAAAAGGCAGTTGGAAAGGTTCTTATTCTCTAGTTGGGCATACATCTGATGTAGTCAATGCCGTTACAGCCTTACTAGACAATTTGGGGCAGGGACTGATGACGCAGTTTGGTTTGACCTGTAGCTGGGAAGATTTTCGGGCTACTGCTAGATTGTCCGCTTACCTGCATGACTGGGGTAAAGCTAATGACCATTTTCAAATGGTGGTAAGAGGCAAGCGAGATATTATGCAAAATCCGCAGTTAATTCGCCACGAGTTAGCATCGATGTTAATGGCTTGGGAATATCGGGAATGGTTGCGTCAATGCCCTAATGCTGATTTTATGACCGCACTCGCAGCAGCAGGTGGTCATCATCTGAAGCTAGGTTGGGACTCGCGCAAACAATCTGCTAGTGATGAACTTGGTGAAATTCGTGATGGTTCTGGTAGCGATCGTATCTATCTTTATACTGAATCACAATATTTTCGTGGATTGCTAAAGTATGGCGTAAAAGAACTAGGTTTACCCAAGCAGCTAAAATTATCAGTCAAGCCTCCAACTGAGTGGACAGTTAGTGATATTAAGACCAAGCGTCGTGAGTTATTGGATGTCTTTTTAGATGATTGGCAAGTAGATTCTAATTTCGTTTCAGTAATCAAAGCGCTGATTATTGCAGGTGATACAGTGGGTTCTGCTTTGCCAAATACGAATTTTAAAATCAATGATTGGATTGAGAGCCAATTATCATCAAAACTTACGGAATTAGAAGTTCAGCAAGTTGTCAATAAAAGGCTTAATGGTCAAGTAATGCGACCATTTCAGACTACGCTAGGTGAATCCCGATCTCGTGTAACATTAGCTAGAGCAGGATGTGGAACAGGCAAAACGCTTGGTGCTTACAACTGGGCAAAACGTTACGCAGTAGATCGAAAATTGTTTTTCTGCTATCCAACAACAGGAACAAGTACCGAAGGATTTATTGATTATGTTCATGCTCAAGTAGATTCAATCTTGCTGCATTCTCGTTCGGACGTGGATTTAGCACATTTGATGTCAACGGGTGACGAAGATGATGCAGCTATTAAACTAGAGTCCTTTAAGTCATGGGGTACAAAGGTCAGTGTTTGTACTGTCGATACTGTTTTAGGTCTATTGCAATGTAATCGCCGTCCGATGTATTGCTTTCCTGCGATCGCTCAAGCCTCGTTTGTTTTTGATGAAGTGCATTGTTATGATAATCGACTATTTGGTGGGTTGTTGCGATTTTTAGAAGTTGTCAAAGCTCCAGTTTTACTAATGTCTGCTTCTTTTTTACCTTGGCAGTTAGAGGCGATTCAGAAAGCTGTGGGTGAGCCAGTGGAAATTATTGAAGGTGCAAAAGAGTTAGAAGTACTGCCTCGGTATTGCTTTCATTTATCAGAAACCCCTGATTGGAATCGCGTGACAAATGAGTTAGCCAAAACCTATGCTTTGCCAAATGGTGAAAATACTTGTGGGAAGGTGCTATGGGTTTGCAATCAGGTAAGTACAGCGATCACAGTTTATGAAGAAGCTAAGCTAAGAGGTCTTAATGCAGTTTTATATCACAGCCGTTATCGCTATCAAGATCGCGTAGAGCATCACCGTGCTGTAATTGAATCGTTCAAGGAAAATAAACCTGTCATTGCGATCGCTACCCAAGTTGCAGAAATGTCTTTGGATTTGTCTGCAACCTTACTGGTTTCGCAAATTGCTAATCCTGCGGGGCTAATTCAGCGCTTGGGTAGGCTCAATCGCCGCTATATCGGTCAATCGCTAGATGCAATCTTTTACCCCGATCCCAAAGTTCGTTTTCCTTATAGCAAGGAGGATTTAGATAGCGGTCGATCGATGCTTGAGACATTTACTGGTGAAGTTTCTCAGGCAGATTTAGCAGAATGGCTAGAGCGATCGCCACATCAAGGTAAACCTGACAAAGAAACAGTTTTATTCAACTCAATCAAAAAGTGGCAAGCCTACCCATCGCCATGTCGTGAGGCAGGTCACACGGTTACGGCATTACTAGAGCAGGACAAAAAAATTGTGGATAGATTACCTGCCAAAGTTTTGCCCAAATATACGATCCCATTACTGTCTACTAAGAAGGTTCAAAAATGGGAGAGGCATAAGAAAGGATACCCGATTGCTCCTAGTAGTGAGTGGGCATATTCCACAGAATTGGGTGCTTATTTAATCAAAGGAGGTGATGAAAATTGAGTAGATTTGAGTTGTCAATTTTTGACCCTAACACCCTACTGCCTCACCGTGCAGGCATCGCAGGGCTTGCCTTAGTATTATCCACTCTTGAAATAAATGATGCTCCTATTTCTTGGGAGACAGATGAAGATACGGTTACTTTGAACTGGGATTGTAGTGATAAGGAAGCGATAGATTGGCTAGTCAATCAGGCTTACCAAATTGATGAAGGTATGTTAAATGTACCCGCACTTAATTTGAGTGGGCAAGGAAAATTTACTTTTAGTCAAGGAGTAACATCTACTTTTTTACAGCACTCTAAACAGAGAACTTTAGATAAGACCCCAATACTCATTCCCTTTAAGGTAGATGAAAATCAGCCAGAAATTCTCGTAAGTCATCGGAGTATGATTGATTGCTACTATCTAAGAGACTTTAAAGGCGTTTTCAATAGTAAAAATAAGTTTAGTTCGTCAATTTCCATTAAAGGGCATCATTTACCTGGTCTAGTTGAGTGTTATATCAATGGTGAGTATGAAGAATCTCCTAGTGGATTTATCCCTTTACTTTTTTTGCCGATTGCTTGTAATTACTACCTTTTGCAAAATGGTCGCTATGCCCTAGTAATTCCCGAAGTAAAAAATCTTAAGTCTTGGGTTTGTCGCCGTCGTCAACTTAGCAATCGAAGTTATCGCGATTATCGATCGCCAAGTGCAGGTGAGGCTGCCTTGAGGCTCTTGTTAGAAGAGTCATTGTCAGAAAACTTGCAACTGCAAAAGGTGGAATATTGCGAAGTCTATCAACTTGGGAAACAACCTTGGGATGGCAATCAATCAGGATTAAAACAGGCTGTCTACCGTGTTCGGGCTTCCAGTCAAATTTTATCTGTTTATCAAAGCGCTATCGAATTTTTCCCTAGCAAAGTGAAGATAACAGATAAAGGTGAATCTTGGTTAGCGATGTCCAAGATATTGCCTTGGATTGCCGAAAACCTAGTCAATGGAAAACCTTGGCATGGGAAGTTTTATGAGTTTCGCAAATCTAACGCCAACGATCTTAAATATGAAAGAAAGGGATTAATTTCTATGACCGACCATTTACAAACACAAGAAAAAACTCTGTTTGACTCTGTACAAGGAGCATTTAGCGTCTATCTAGTTGGACAGATCAAGCAAGCGACTAAACAAGGTCGTCCTTTAGATTATGCCCAAGTTACTGACAAGGTGATTCACCGTTTACAGCGTCCTAGTACACAACAAGAGTTTGCTACTGCTCTTGTTGACTTTTTGAGCCAATTTCGGAGCAAAGCAGCTAGAGGCTTGGGGCGAGAAATCTATGCTTGGATTCATGGAGAGGAATGGCGCAAAGCCCGTGACTTGACCATGTTGGCGATCGCTACCTATCAAAGCAAGAAAAAGGAAAGCGCTGCTGAGTCCAATCCTGACTTGGTAGAGATTCCTGATTCTGTTGATGATGAAGTTGACGGCTATCAAGAAGAACTGTAGCGAGTTTCAGTAATCAATTATTTCTATTTAATTATTTGTATTTTTGAGGATAAAACCATGTCGAAGCATTTATTCATTACTGTAGTTACCCCATCAGCGATCGCAGCTAATAACCGAGGTGAAGGTGACGGTAGCACGCTTTCAACCTTGCAAAAAATTACCTGCGGTAACGATCAGCATACAACTGTGAGCGCTGAAGCCATTCGTTGGGGCTTGCGTGAGTATTTACAAAATACTTGCGAGTCAGATGTAAATCGCACTTTTGATGCAGACGAGGACAAATATCATCTTAAAGGCGAGAAGGACAAGAAGGGCGCAACTTATAACCCAGTTAATTTTGTCGATGACGATCTCTTTGGCTATATGGATGCCAAGAAAGGCTCAGACAATGAAGATGCTACCAAAAAACGGCGTGGTGTTTTAGAGGTTAGCCGAGCGATTAGTCTCGATCCGTATTGGGGTGATATTGCCTTTGGTTCAACAGGCGGACAGAAGGGCAAGACTTCGATTCACAGTACCGAAGTACACCGTACAGCTTATCAATATTCTCTTGCCTTAACACCCGAAAGCCTAAAAAAGATTGAGCGTGCAGATATTGTTTTAGATGCGATTACGGCTATTCGTCATGTAGGCGGCAATCATTCTCGCTTCCTATATGAATTTCGCCCCGAATCTATCGTAATTCGCATTACTGACGATCCTAGTCCTTGGATTATGAATTCTTTTAAACGTGTGGGGGAATCGGTTGGTTGTCCAAAACTTGTTCGCTTGGTAGAAGTAAAAGACATTGACGCGAGTGAGCTAATCGTGGCGGGTGAAATTGCCGATACCCCATATGGTTCGCAGTTACAAAATTTGGGAGTAACTGTACATCGTGGAATCAAAGAGGCGATCGCTGATGCCAAAAAGCGTTTAGCTGGGTTAAAGGGAGTAAAAGCCTAATGGAAGATATACTCTATCTAGAGTGTCCTTGCACAAGTTTCCCCCGTAGCTTTGCTAGGGATTTCAAGGAAACCTATCTCTATCCACCACCATCAACCCTCTATGGCTTTTTACTCTCATTAGTTGGTGAAGAGAATTTGACAGCTCATCTAGGCGTGAAGTTGGCAATTGGTATTCTTGGCGATGACTCCCCCATTTCTCGAATTGTGCGTAAACAACGTAGTCACAAATTTGTGGTGGGAGGTGAGGTCAAGAAACGGGTAGAGAAGTATGGCGAAGGTGTATATCCAACTAGCCAATTTTCTAAGCCCAATTTTCAAGAGTTGCTAACCGATGTGCATATTGCTCTCAAAATTGACTCTAGTAATGAGGTTGGAAGCATCAAGTTATCAGAACGGGTAGCGATCGCATTATCTTCACCTAGCCAAATATTGCGTTTTGGTGGATTAAGTTTAGGTGAGTCTTGGTCAATGATTAATGGCATTCGTAACTATCGTGAAACCGATGGCGCTATTCGTTGGCTAGTCAAAGATAAGAGAGGTTTGATTAGTTTACCAATTTGGATTGATAGAACTACTGGTCAAGGAACTTTTCAAAGATTTTCTTTGGAAGAATATAGCGATCAATGTCTGGTTGACATCATTACACCTGTTTTAACTACAACAAAAGCCAAGAAAAAATCAAAAGACAAATAAAGCTATGTTGCTCTTTTCTATGATGCCATAAGGCGTTGATTGACTAAAACATCATTGATGCCTTTGGGCGCTCAACTAAATTCTTATCCTTGAGGTAATTAGATTATGTACGCGCCCGATATTGACATCATAGAAAATATTCCATCAGATAGCGCACAAGATACAATTCGTGTTTCGGCTCTTCATGCCTTAGCCTACTGCGAACGACTGTTTTATCTTGAAGAAGTTGAAGAACTCTATACCCAAGATGCCGCAGTGTTTGCAGGACGACGGCTCCATGCTGAACTTGAGAAACAAGAAGATGAAGATTGGGATGAACTTTTTTTAGAAAGTGCTGAACTAGGTTTGCGAGGCAAGGTTGATGCTCTGCGTACCCGCAATGGTCAGACAATTCCTTACGAGCATAAACGAGGTAAAGCGGCGCGAGATAAAAACAAAAAGCCTGAAGCATGGGAAAGCGATCGCTTGCAGATTCTTGCCTATGCCTATCTGCTTGAGATGTCTTTAGGGATTTCTATTCAAGAAGGACGGATTCGCTACCATGCAGACAATGTTTTAGTTCATGTAACCCTTGATGATGAGGGCAGACAATTAGTGCGTGATGCGATCGCAAGATCGAAATATTTACGGGCTTCACCTTGCCGACCACCAGTTACCGATAATGAAAGACTTTGTGGGCGATGCTCTCTTTCACCTGTATGCCTGCCTGAAGAAGCTAGATTGGCACATGATCGTGAATGGCAACCTGTGAGGCTATTCCCCAAAGATGACGAACGAGATGTGATTCATGTACTTGAAGCTGGTACGAGTGTTGGCAAGAAGGGCGAACAAATCAAAATTGTAAAACGCGATCGGTCCGATGAAATTGTTCCAGCTAAGCAAATAGGGCAGTTGGTTTTACATAGCTTCTCGCAAATTTCAACTCAAGCTCTACATCTTTGTGTTTCACAGGATATTGGAGTGCATTTTGTGTCTGGAGGTGGGCGCTATGTAGGCAGTTTTGATTCTCGGAATGGCAGCATCCAAAGACGCATTCGCCAATATGCAGCTTTGAGTAACCCTGATAAATGTCTAGATTTGGCAAAAAAACTGGTGACTTGTCGAGGCAAAGGACAGCGCAAATTCTTGATGCGTGGTCAACGTGGGATGGAACAGATTCCAGAGGATCTTGAAAAGGCGATTAAACAAATGCAAATTGTCCTAAAGCAAATTCCAGAAGTAAATTCTATTCCTTCACTTTTGGGATTAGAAGGCAATTTAGCAGCTTTATATTTTCGGGCTTTGCCTAAACTTTTGGGTGCTGATGTACCCATAGAAATGCAGTTTAGCGATCGCAATCGTCGTCCGCCCAAGGATCGGTTTAATGCTTTGTTGGGTTTTGGTTATGCGCTTTTATTGAAGGATGTGATGAGCGCTATTCTCTCAGTGGGTTTAGAGCCAGCCCTTGGCTTTTACCATCAGCCAAGAACACAAGCCCCTCCCTTGGCATTAGATTTAATTGAAATTTTTCGTGTGCCTTTGGTTGATATGCCCATCGTTGGATCGATTAATCGTGGTCAGTGGGATATTCAGGCTGATTTTGAGGTGCGTGGAGGTCAGGTATGGCTAAGCGATTCGGGGCGGCGCAAGTTTATTGATATCTATGAGAAGCGTAAGCAGGAGAGTTGGAAACATCCTGTATTGGGATATTCGCTAACCTATCGCCGTTTGTTTGAATTGGAAGTTCGTTTACTAGAGAAAGAATGGAATGGAGAAGAAGGTCTATTTGCTCAATTGGTTTTGAGGTAGTCCAGTGGCTGAAACTAAGAACTGGTATTTAATCTGCTATGACATTCGCGATCCGAAACGATGGCGCAAAGCTTATAAGCTTTTGCAAGGCTATGGCGATCGGGTTCAATATTCAATTTTTCGTTGTGCGCTGAATATGCGCGATCGCGAAAAGTTGAGATGGGAGCTAGAAAAAATCCTGACGGCTGATGATAGTTTGCTTTTAGCTGGGATGTGCGATCGCTGTGTCTCAAGAATGATTTCTTGCAATCGTTCTGAGTCTTGGACAACTTCATGCGATCATCATCGGATTTTTTAGCATGGATCACCGTCTGTTTTGGGCTTCGGCTTGTCCATCAGACCTCAATGCCATTATGTGTAGTTGTTTCAACATAACTTTGGGTAACTGAGGTGCTTGTATTGTTTGTTTGTCATGCTAGGTATGAGTTTAAGGGTATTTGGCTTAGAGAAAGTTGTTAGCTTTAGTGGCGATTTATACTATTCTTATGAAGTGCTTGCAAGATTGGCTTCCGTTATAAACTCTATAAGGGTTTTGGCTGTCGCCATGTTGAATCTCTGATGCCGAAAGGCGTTGAGCACCAGATGCTGCTGCTACTCCTGCCGATATAGCTAAATGTTGAATCTCTGATGCCGAAAGGCGTTGAGCACAATTTATAATCATCAGCCCTAAGCATTGGCGCGATCATGTTGAATCTCTGATGCCGAAAGGCGTTGAGCACTTTGCGTTGGCGAGGCAATTGTACCGTGTGTATTATGTTGAATCTCTGATGCCGAAAGGCGTTGAGCACCAATGAACATTGAACAAGTGTTTTGTGGCGTGAAAAATGTTGAATCTCTGATGCCGAAAGGCGTTGAGCACATTTCAAAAAAAATCTTTATGGATTAGATGAACGGTATGTTGAATCTCTGATGCCGAAAGGCGTTGAGCACTGAAGGATTGAAAAATTATGATTTCTGCAAATGATATGTTGAATCTCTGATGCCGAAAGGCGTTGAGCACGTAACTTATAGGACTAATGCCAGTGCGATCGCGCCGATGTTGAATCTCTGATGCCGAAAGGCGTTGAGCACCAATTGGAAGGAGTTGTTACATCACCTGTAATGTAATGTTGAATCTCTGATGCCGAAAGGCGTTGAGCACGCATTTCGCTACTCGAAGGGTTTGGTCGCTCATGAGTATATGTTGAATCTCTGATGCCGAAAGGCGTTGAGCACTACTTCTGATGTGGTTTCTGCTAAGGCTTGGATTAAATGTTGAATCTCTGATGCCGAAAGGCGTTGAGCACGCAGGGAGCGGGTCTTTTGGCTCTGGGCATAGTTTTATGTTGAATCTCTGATGCCGAAAGGCGTTGAGCACAGCAAGAGCCGAAGATACACCAGTAATAGTTCCGAATGTTGAATCTCTGATGCCGAAAGGCGTTGAGCACTGGGGGGATGATCATGCCAAATCTTGTATCTTCACATGTTGAATCTCTGATGCCGAAAGGCGTTGAGCACATTTTTGTTTGCTTCGGATGCCTAGCCGCAATATCCATGTTGAATCTCTGATGCCGAAAGGCGTTGAGCACCCGCCTCAAGTTTTTGAGATGCGGGCTGAGATTATATGTTGAATCTCTGATGCCGAAAGGCGTTGAGCACGTGAGGCGATCGCCACTGTAATTGCTGATTGCATTATGTTGAATCTCTGATGCCGAAAGGCGTTGAGCACATTTTGGGCGTTTTTCCTTCTACCCCTTCTAATCTATGTTGAATCTCTGATGCCGAAAGGCGTTGAGCACTAACTGCAAGATTTACTTCGTCATCTCGCTTGAGCCATGTTGAATCTCTGATGCCGAAAGGCGTTGAGCACGAATGATTTGGATTTGCGATAAGCTTCCACATTTTCATGTTGAATCTCTGATGCCGAAAGGCGTTGAGCACGAACTATTTAACGCCAATCCAAACCCAATCCCGATTATGTTGAATCTCTGATGCCGAAAGGCGTTGAGCACGACTCCGATGGGTTAGCCAATGCATTTAAGCCTATAATGTTGAATCTCTGATGCCGAAAGGCGTTGAGCACGAATAGAAGTCGAAGATCCAGTAACAGCCCTAGCCAATGTTGAATCTCTGATGCCGAAAGGCGTTGAGCACGAAGTGATTGTTATTTCTCAGGATATGCCTGACGCGATGTTGAATCTCTGATGCCGAAAGGCGTTGAGCACTGCTACATTTGGTTACAGGCGTAACCGCCACATCAATGTTGAATCTCTGATGCCGAAAGGCGTTGAGCACATTTGTAATCAGTCATGATGCGACCTCCAATAGTATGTTGAATCTCTGATGCCGAAAGGCGTTGAGCACACAGCACAACAAAAACTACGCATGGCAGCTAATAATGTTGAATCTCTGATGCCGAAAGGCGTTGAGCACGCTTCCAAATTTCCCCTTGATATTATCTATGGGTCATGTTGAATCTCTGATGCCGAAAGGCGTTGAGCACGACAAAACCAATTCTTACACGTATAGCTTCAAGCTTATGTTGAATCTCTGATGCCGAAAGGCGTTGAGCACAAACAAGGTCTGGAAGAACAACTTGACCAAGAACTATGTTGAATCTCTGATGCCGAAAGGCGTTGAGCACAAAGTGTACACAGACAATAACGCTACTGTTTCTGATTTATGTTGAATCTCTGATGCCGAAAGGCGTTGAGCACCTCCTTCTGTTGTTTCCGCAACTTTTGATTGTCCATGTTGAATCTCTGATGCCGAAAGGCGTTGAGCACCAGAATTTACGCAATAAAGCAATTAGTACGGCTCCTCATGTTGAATCTCTGATGCCGAAAGGCGTTGAGCACTATTACCTCCTGAGTTTGCGGTGATTGCGTCACAATGTTGAATCTCTGATGCCGAAAGGCGTTGAGCACCATCCTATACCGTTCTTTAGTCGATGGCAGATAAACTATGTTGAATCTCTGATGCCGAAAGGCGTTGAGCACATAAAAGCAAGACTCACAAGTCTCACGATGAGACAGACATGTTGAATCTCTGATGCCGAAAGGCGTTGAGCACAAAGTTAATATTCTCTTCATCAATGATTGAGATTTATGTTGAATCTCTGATGCCGAAAGGCGTTGAGCACCTTATATTTAATACGATTACTCCAGTTGCTGCGATATGTTGAATCTCTGATGCCGAAAGGCGTTGAGCACTGGTTCGTGGATACACAGCCAATGTGTATTTAGATGAATGTTGAATCTCTGATGCCGAAAGGCGTTGAGCACAGGCTAGCGCTTGGCTTAGCTATGAGCTAATCACATGTTGAATCTCTGATGCCGAAAGGCGTTGAGCACGATGAATCGAAGCTCACGCCACAGCAAAAAGTGCGATATGTTGAATCTCTGATGCCGAAAGGCGTTGAGCACTTTGGAGAGCTGAATTTTCCCTTTCTGGAGATTTATGTTGAATCTCTGATGCCGAAAGGCGTTGAGCACTTTATCAAGCAATGCAATCGTTTAAATGCTGAATTTTAATGTTGAATCTCTGATGCCGAAAGGCGTTGAGCACTTGAAATGCCCGTATTTGAAGTTGAGTTTGTGTGATGATGTTGAATCTCTGATGCCGAAAGGCGTTGAGCACTCTTCAATGGTTCGGTTGGTTCGTCCTTTCCCTCCATGTTGAATCTCTGATGCCGAAAGGCGTTGAGCACATGTGCGATTCGTTTAGCGTCTCAAAAAACTGCCCCTATGTTGAATCTCTGATGCCGAAAGGCGTTGAGCACTGGATGTAAGCGGCATCCCTGAAGGCACAGAAGCAATGTTGAATCTCTGATGCCGAAAGGCGTTGAGCACAAATTACAGTACAAAATGATTCTCCGTTTGATGCGAATGTTGAATCTCTGATGCCGAAAGGCGTTGAGCACTGGTATCTGCCTATATTGCGATCGCCGCATCGTTTATGTTGAATCTCTGATGCCGAAAGGCGTTGAGCACACAGCTTCTGAGTTTGCAGCTTACAAAGATGATTATGTTGAATCTCTGATGCCGAAAGGCGTTGAGCACATCCGAGTGATGGATCGTTGTTGCCCTTCGATTTGATGTTGAATCTCTGATGCCGAAAGGCGTTGAGCACATTATGAGATCTCTTTTTCTTATCACTTCCCTAATATGTTGAATCTCTGATGCCGAAAGGCGTTGAGCACGCGATCCTACAAAGATTCTTTTGATTATTCTTCCTCAATGTTGAATCTCTGATGCCGAAAGGCGTTGAGCACGGATTATCTGCTGCTCCGATCCTAAATGCCCTTGGTAATGTTGAATCTCTGATGCCGAAAGGCGTTGAGCACTATTAAATTCTCTTGCCCCTGCCTCTTTTTGTATTATGTTGAATCTCTGATGCCGAAAGGCGTTGAGCACTATCGTGACTGAAGGAATCACTATTGGCAAGGAATTTAATGTTGAATCTCTGATGCCGAAAGGCGTTGAGCACGACAGGATTACTCAGAGGTATGCAGTCTCGCAGTAATATGTTGAATCTCTGATGCCGAAAGGCGTTGAGCACAGGTGAAATAGCTTTGTAGTTGGTCAGAAGCCTCTCGGATGTTGAATCTCTGATGCCGAAAGGCGTTGAGCACGATGGACACACTACATGAAGTAAATTGCCTTTTGATGTTGAATCTCTGATGCCGAAAGGCGTTGAGCACTGCCAAGAAATTCAATAGATTCCTTGGAAACTTCTATGTTGAATCTCTGATGCCGAAAGGCGTTGAGCACCCTGACGCATCGGCAACTCCCGTCAATCCGCTTTGCAATGTTGAATCTCTGATGCCGAAAGGCGTTGAGCACTTAAACGGTAATGTTTAACCTTGCTATGTTTATTATGTTGAATCTCTGATGCCGAAAGGCGTTGAGCACAATCAAATAATCGTATCCTGCGACATTGCCAAGAGATGTTGAATCTCTGATGCCGAAAGGCGTTGAGCACAAGCTTTAAAACTTGGCTTTATCGTTGTTGACCCCATGTTGAATCTCTGATGCCGAAAGGCGTTGAGCACAAGTTCTTGAGGCATGAGGATCAAGAGCGATCGCAGATGTTGAATCTCTGATGCCGAAAGGCGTTGAGCACAAAGAGTTTGGCGACGATGCACAAACTGATTTGAATGTTGAATCTCTGATGCCGAAAGGCGTTGAGCACTAGTTTTGAGGTAGTGCGGGTTGCGATGGGACTAATATGTTGAATCTCTGATGCCGAAAGGCGTTGAGCACGGTACTTGTTACCGTGGCTATGCCTTCGGCGCATCATGTTGAATCTCTGATGCCGAAAGGCGTTGAGCACAACAAAAACGCAAGCTATCTAGTAATCGCGCTATTGCCGTGTCGAATCTCTGATGCCGAAAGGCGTTGAGCACATTTGACCGATTCGCAATCCTTTATAGATCGGGATGTGTCGAATCTCTGATGCCGAAAGGCGTTGAGCACCACCGATAAAATCCGTCGCGGAAGGCAATGGATTGTGTCGAATCTCTGATGCCGAAAGGCGTTGAGCACCATTTAGAAATTGAGCGAGCCAAGCTCATCGGTTTTGTGTCGAATCTCTGATGCCGAAAGGCGTTGAGCACGCAAAGCCAAGCGCGATCGCGAGAACGCTGATGCTAGTGTCGAATCTCTGATGCCGAAAGGCGTTGAGCACATTTTAAATCAATCTGCTCAATCTGCGATCGCGAATGTGTCGAATCTCTGATGCCGAAAGGCGTTGAGCACACTGAGCAAGAATTAGCAGCCGCGAACGCAGGTAAGTGTCGAATCTCTGATGCCGAAAGGCGTTGAGCACATCGCCCATAAGCAATCCTTTCCTGAGCGCTCATCGTGCCGAATCTCTGATGCCGAAAGGCGTTGAGCACATCGCCCATAAGCAATCCTTTCCTGAGCGCTCATCGTGCCGAATCTCTGATGCCGAAAGGCGTTGAGCACATGTGCGAATTGATAAAAGCTTTGCCGAATATGTAAGTGTCGAATCTCTGATGCCGAAAGGCGTTGAGCACTGGGGTAAAGGCGTTGTACCCGTGATTCAATCAACGGTGTCGAATCTCTGATGCCGAAAGGCGTTGAGCACAGATTGTTTTAGCTTTTGAGTCTGATCATGATTGTGTGTCGAATCTCTGATGCCGAAAGGCGTTGAGCACCAGATAGGTAGGGCTGTGGGTTTCATAATATTAAAGTGTCGAATCTCTGATGCCGAAAGGCGTTGAGCACAATTGGGGTAAGGTTTTGCGGCAGCGATGTGCGCGGGTGTCGAATCTCTGATGCCGAAAGGCGTTGAGCACTTGATGGAGATAGAAACTCCATTAACAACAAACCTTGTGTCGAATCTCTGATGCCGAAAGGCGTTGAGCACAACTCACAGCCAAAAATCAGTGCCCCATCCTATTCTGTGTCGAATCTCTGATGCCGAAAAGCGTTGAGCACTATGCGATCGCACTATTCCCGCGATCGCTACTCTTGGTGTCGAATCTCTGATGCCGAAAGGCGTTGAGCACACAAACTGAGGTACTGGGAAAGGATGCCCCATCGGGTGTCGAATCTCTGATGCCGAAAGGCGTTGAGCATCAGCTACCAGTGGTGGGACAAGCAATGAAGAATCGATGGGTTGAATCTCTTATGCCGAAAGGCGTGGTAATAGTATAAGAATTTAAAGAGTATTTATAAACTCAAATTCGTTCTAGTGGAAAAAAACATGCCACAACCACCCCTCCCCCAACCCCAACCCGATCGC
>NZ_SELU01000090.1:0-16616 GCF_006861605.1 Pseudanabaena sp. UWO310
CTGCTTACATCGATAGCATTGTTTGCCGTATCGATGTCCATTTTTTACTACTTTTTCTCCTTTACAATTTGGGCATTGCATTTTTTGTCATTGAACAACTCCAACTCTTATTTTCTAACATACTATTATTATTTATCATTATGAATATGTGCAACGCCATAATTTCTATCATCAGGATGACTGCATTGACAGCGGTTTCATGACAACATCTATATAGCTATCCTGTTTTGTTTGAGCGTTTGAATGAAATCTCCTGACCGTTTACTAATTGTCGATGATGTTCCAGACAATCTATTTCTCGTTCGCACAATTCTTGAAGAAGAAGGATATAAGATCATCACATCATCAAATGGTCACGATGCTCTAAAAATTATTGGAGCCGAGCCACCCGACTTGATTTTATTAGATGTGATGATGCCTCTGATGGATGGTTACGAAGTGACTCGTCGGATCAGAGCGATGAAAGAATTGCCTTTTATTCCAATTTTATTAATCACCGCCTACGATCGCGCAAATGCTGTCAAAGGTTTAGATCTTGGCGCAGACGAATTTATTCGTAAACCAATCGAAGCAAATGAGCTATTGGCAAGGGTACGATCGCTACTGCGGTTAAAACATAGTATTGCCGAGCGCGATCGCATCGATCGCCAAAGACAGGATTTTGTCTCACGACTGACCCACGATCTGCGCACCCCTTTAGTAGCAGCCGATCGCATGTTAGGACTTTTACAGGATGGGGTATTAGGAGAAATTTCACCCGAAATCCATGAAGCCTTAACCATCATGGGACGCAGCAATCATAATCTACTCGAAATGGTAAATAAACTGCTAGATGTTTACCGTTACGAATCAGGCAGCAAAACGATTAGTCTCCAGTCCTTAAATCTCAAGGAATTGCTCGAACAAGTCGTACAGGAACTAAAGCCGATCGCTATTTCTAAAAATCTCGAACTTAGTACGGATCTGATTAATCTTTCTGAAATTGCTGAGATTAAGGGCGATCGCCTAGAGTTGCTCCGTGTATTTAATAATTTAATTGGTAATGCCTTGAAATTTACTGAATCTGGCGGTGTACATGTTAGCCTAAAGGCAGATGCGTCCGAGGCTGTTATCGCGATCGCCGATACAGGTACGGGAATTCCCTTAGAAGAACAACCGTTTTTATTTCATAGATTTCGCCAAGGCAGCCACCAAAAACAGGGTAGCGGTCTGGGATTGTATTTATCCCATTACATTATCAATGCCCATAACGGTCGGATCTTAGTAAAGTCACCCAACCTAGACTCCCAGCAAGGTTCTACTTTCTTCGTGTATCTTCCTACAATTGCCCTATGAGTAATCACCAACTTCAATATGATACGCTCCTCAGCCACTACAGTAATCCCCTTGAAGCGATCTCCCTTCTCCGCGAATATCGCCCCTATTTCGAGTTAATTCCCAGCTTGCGCCGTCCCACCGACAGCCTGATTTCAATCCCTTTTCCTGTCGTGCAACTTACGAGCCCTAACCTGACTCACAGCCACGGACAGCTACAATGCGATCTTGCCTTAATTATGTGCGATCCTGACTGGAAAGTAAAAACTGGTCAAGAGATTTTCGTATTTATCCATCGTCCCAATGAGGACTATGCATCTCTATTAAAACGTTGGCGACAAGTGGAAGTTACGCTTGGGGAAGAATACTATTGGCTACTGCCTTGGAAACATCGGAGTATCATTAGCGATCGCGGTGAATATCATTATCCCCTCTTTGTCACCCTCGACTATTCACCAGCTCGAATTACTAAGGGTTTAGAAGGTGCATCGTTACCCCACGTCTGCGCCCCTTCTCCCGCGATCGATATACCTCCCGACATAGAAGAGAATCATGAAAATCGCATCTGCGATCCCACTCAATAAAATAGAACTAAAGAAGTTTTGCGCGAAGCAAGATACTTCTTTAGTTCTATTATTTGACTTACTTAAGATTGATAGTTGGAGTTTTGCAAAGATTAATCTCTTCTAGATCGGTACTCTTGCCATCAGCATACTCTGCTCTAACTTCAAATAAACAACCGGCCTCTGCTCCTTTATAGTCCGAACGCTTCCACTCAAAATCAGCTTTTTCGCGATCGGGAATTGGTGCTTCAAGCTCATTTTTTCCCCAATTGATGTTAGTGGGAGGAGACATATAAATTGCATTTAAGACTTTACCGCTATTATTAACAACGGAGATGCGCACTGTGTCTGGAACCTTTTCAGTTGCAGGAGCGTCAGGTGATGCGGATGCAGCGGGTGATGTAGAAGGTGACGCAGATGCGGCGGGTGATGCGGGCTTGGCAGATGCAGAAGGTGATGCGGACGCAGCGGGTGATGTAGAAGGCGACGCAGATGCCGATGGTTTAGCCGATGCCGATGCAGTTGCACTAGGAGTCGTAGCAGGTGGAGTCGCGGGGGTACAGGAACTAGCAACAAAGGAAACGCTAGCAGCGATCGCTAACTTATAGAGCAGTGATTTTTTCATAAATATTGAATGAATCCTTAAACAGAGATTTTTTTAGCCTTAGCAATTATAGATTAAAACTTAGAGCCTAGGAGTTAGGATATGTATAAACTTGATTTTTAGCCCTAGAGATAAATTAGCTGAGCGAAGTCAAAGCTCTATTTTTCTTGTATAGCCCCAATAGAGAGTTGCGGCGCGAAGCGCCGCAACTCTCTATTGGGTTTGATGTCCTGCCTTAAATGAATATAGCTATAAATGATTTAAGTAACTAGGCATAATGAAAAAACAAAACCAGAGAGCGTACCGCCCGCTACGCGGGCGGTACGCTCTTCTGAATTTTAAGTTTACTTATGCCTAGCTACTTACAGCAATTTTCGATCAAAAGAACCACAAGAAACTTTTTGAAAGTGTTGTGAAGCAACACTTTCAAAAAGTTTCTTGGTTTGGATTTGAGCGCAAAGCTCTGTAGGAATGCTATAGAGACAATTATTAACACCCAAAGCAATGTAAAATTTCCTATGAACGGACAGCTTTTAGCTTCCCAATATTAAAACTCTATAGTAAATTCATGTCTTCTCAATTGCGCGTATATGTTCCCCCCCATCCTATGATTCGTCACTGGCTTACCATAGCGCGGGAGAAACATACACCAGTCCCTTTATTTCGCACAGCGATGGCTGAAATGGGTAAATGGCTTACCTATGAAGCAGTACGTGAGTTTTTACCCGTGCAAGAAGTAACTATCGAAACTCCATTGGGAACTACCGCAGGGCAATTGATTGATAGTGCAGTTCCGCTAGCTTTTGTCCCAATCTTACGAGCAGGATTATCCATGCTTGAGGGTTGTCAAACCCTCTTGCCAACAGCAAATATCTATCATCTCGGCTTAGTGCGTAATGAGGAAACCCTCGAAGCTAGCTGCTATCTCAATCGTTTGCCAGAGAGGTTTGCCCCCCAAACCCGTATCTTTATCGTTGAACCAATGATGGCGACAGGTGGGTCGATTATCAGCACCCTAAAATTAATTACAGAACGAGGAGCGGATGCTTCTTTAATTCGGATCATTAATGCTCTTTGCGCCCCACCTGCTTTGCAGCTGATCAATCAACATTTCCCTGCGGTGCAGATCTATTCGGGCTGTATTGATGAAGTTGTCAATGAGCAAGGATGGATCGTTCCTGGATTGGGTGATGCAGGCGATCGCTCTTTTGGAACTTAAACTCACCCCAAAGATGAGTGGCGGAGCTTCTCACTGCCACTCATCTTTAGATTTAAATAACTCAAGCACTGATACAGAACCATACTTTTTATAGCTACCGCCAGTTTGGTTAGGACAAAATCAAAACCCCGAAGAGAGTTGCCGCGCTCCGCGCGGCAACTCTCTTCGGGGTTTTATGTCCTGATACAGTTGACGGCAGCTATATAAAAAAAGAACCTATAGCTGTCACCACTCGCACTAGGAAAAAGATCAAACCTCAAGAAGAGAAGATTGGCGCTTTGCGCCAACCTTCTCTTCTTGGGGTTTATATACCAAAACCAAAGAGCATACCGCCCGCTACGCGGGCGGTATGTTCTTTGGCTTTGGGTTTACTTATGTCTAAAAGCCTCAAGCAAGGGCATAAAGAAGGAGGCAACAATATCTGTTGCCTCCTTCTTTATTTGAGGAAATTAATTAATGCTTCTGCTTTTGACCATCCAGCCCCAGCTTTGATAATCTCTGAGGCAAGGTTGACCCCATCCGCCCATGTACTCGCTAAACCGCCAATCCTGAGGGCTAGCCCACTATTAAGGGCAACGCAATCAGTCTGGGCTTGAGTACCTTTGCCTTGAAGCACTGCACGCAAAATATCAGCGTTTTCTTGCACATTTCCACCCTTAAGGCTCTCAATTGGTGCATGGGTTAATCCTAATTCTTGAGGAGAGATCGCCTCTTCTGTCACTTGACCATTGCTGAGAAATGAGATATCAGTCAAATCGCCTAAACCAGCTTCATCCATACCTTCTCGACTATGTAAAACCACTGCCTGCTGAAGATTAAGCAGGCGCAATGCTTCCGCAACGGTATGGGTAAGATTGCGATGGTAAACGCCTAGAACCTGTGCTGTAGGGTACAGAGGATTAACAAGAGGTCCGATCAAGTTAAAGATAGTGCGGATTCCTAAGTTCTTGCGAATTGCGCCGACCGCCTTCATCGCTGGATGCCAACTGGGCGCAAATAGAAAAGTAATCCCTACCGCAGGTAGAGCTTCATAAATCTTGTCTGTGTTTGTCGCCAGATGAAGCCCGATCGCTTCTAGGACATCTGCCGAACCCGAACGACTAGAAACTGCACGGTTACCATGTTTGGCGACGGGTACACCTGCGGCTGCTACCACAAAAGCCACAGAGGTGGAAATATTAAAAGTCGCAGCTCCATCGCCACCAGTACCACAGGTATCAATCAGAGGTTTAGAGCGATCTACTATCGTGTCTAACTGCTGATTAAGCTGATTAAACTTTTGCCCCTCACTCTGAGATTGCAATACCATCGCCATTGCCGCCAATTCTGAAGCTTCAATTCCTTTACATTGCAAAGCCGTCAAAATTGCCCCCGATAGTTCGGGAGCGATCGCCCCTTCTAACCAACCTTGCATTAAAGTTGTAGCCTGTTCGCTGGCTAGGGATTGTCCATCAATAAGTTGCTTTAGTAGTTGAGACCAATTTTGCTCCATGATTCCCTTAATTAATGCAGTGTACTATGCTTAGGTAAGTAGCTAAGCATAAGTAAACTTAAAACCTAGAAGAGCGTACCGCCCGCTACGCGAGCGGTACGCTCTCTGGTTTTGGTTTTTAATTATGCTTAACTGCTTATTGCTTAAAAGGATACAATGCTTTGCGAATTTAATAAAAATAATTACACCGCTTTATTCTTTTTATCAAAGAGAACCAGAACCGTTTGAACGATTAGTTTTAGATCGTACCAAATGCTCCAGTTCTTGCGATATTCAATATCGTAGTTCACAACCTCAGCAAAAGTTCGCACGCTAGAACGTCCATTAACTTGCCATACTCCCGTAATTCCTGGTTTAACATCCAGACGATTCCATTCCGTATACCGTTCGTCATGGTATTCAATTTCCAGTTCGTAGGAGTTGATTTCATTAAAGGTAGGAGGACGAGTTCCTACCAAGCTCATATCACCAATTAAGACATTCCAAAATTGCGGAAATTCGTCAATACTGGTTTTTCTTAAAAATTTACCAATTTTAGTTACGCGCGGATCGTCAGCATTCTTAAAAAATTTGTCGCCAGAACTTAGATTGTCGCTAATAGCCGTCGCCGATGCTGAATTTGCATCAATTTGATTGGCTACTTTGGTTTTGAGCTGTTCCGCATTCTTGACCATAGAGCGAAACTTCCAGATACGAAAGGGTTTGCTGAGTAAGCCGCAACGAACTTGTCCAAACAAAATCTCACCTTTGCTTTCGGTCATAATGGCGATCGCAATGGGGATAAAGACAATGGCAGTAAAACTTAAGCCAATTAACGAGCCAATGATATCAATGAGTCTTTTGATCGGATTGCGTACCGAAGGATGAACGGGAACACTGGGATCAATGTCAATAAAGGGGAAGAAGAACTTTAAGATGGGATAAAAGACCCTCAGAAAAGGAATTTGTTTTAACAATCGCTGAGTGCGAAATAGAAACAAGCCAAACTTCGTAATATTCCTTACTTTAGTCCTCTGGATAGAATTAGGAACGCGAAAGGTATTGCTAGCTTTTTCGATGACAAATAAATTACCCAACGAAGAAAGCCCGATCAAAGCGCTCACTGCATCACTCACGCTCCAGAGAACCAATTCTGTCTCATTAAGGATGGCGATTCTCAAACAATTAGTCAAGGCTCCTAATCCCGCACTATCCATCACAGTAGTATGACTCATATCGATCACAATCTTCTGATAGGATTCCTCTTTATTGCAGATAGCCTGAAAATTAAGAAGAAATTCTCTAGCCGTGGAAAACATAAACTTTTCTGGACTAAATATAAAGGCAATCTCATCAAAGGTAACGATCGAAGGTTGCTTGTAATCTCGGCTGGGCTTATTATTCAACTCAGTTAGATCCTTACTAACTGGGATATAAATAGCTTGAGGATAGAGATTAGCGATCGCTTCACTTCTAACCACAATCAGATCGAGAACACGGAGTTTCATCAATAGCCAAGCTGTAAAACTGACATTTTGGAAACGGGTTTTAGATTCGATGTAAACAACTTTACTGCGGCAAACCCATCGAGCAGTTAATAGATAGGGAACCGAAAAACCTGAGCCCGTAGAAACTACTAAGTCTGGCTTTTGAGAAGGAACGACTTTAAGTGCTAGGAATAAGTTACGGATAAAATTTCCTAAATTATTTTTTACAGGGATATATCCCCAGTATTTTCTAGTATCTTCAATTTCCCTTTCCGTAGTACTATTTCTAACCGATACCCATAGGCGATCGCTATAATTACCCCAAAATTCTTTCAGGCTTTGCATATAGCGAAAATAACCACCCGCAGCACAAACTAGCATTAGTTTCTGGGGGTGATATCGATTTTTTAGATATTCACATAGTTGGGATTCGTTGACTTCAGGAACTACCGTCGAAGTTTGTTGCAGTTTAATAAATTTGACTAAATCTCCAGGCGATCTGGCGATCGCAATCCCTCGAAGTTCAAAATCATCAGCAACCTCCATTTGATGATTATCAATATATTCTCGAAATCTCTGTAAACGTGGTACGAGAACATAGGGAATGTCTTTATCTTCTAATAACTGAGCAATGCCCTCATCGCAATGACTAATGATCAGACTGGCGCGATCGACAAAATATAAAAAATCTTGCTCTGTCAGATTCCTGTAGGCTTTGGTTCCATCGGGAAAATAAGTTGAAAAACCATACTGCACCAAGATCTCTTCATTAATTAGTTGATACTTGAGCAATAGTTCGATCCAATGCATAAGAGCATTGAATTGATATTGTTCTGTGCCAACAGTGACTAAAAGCATCTTTAAAGCCTGACTAAAATCTTAACTCAGCACTTTTCAATGTTGAAAGTAACTCAATAAATTAGAGTATAGTGCTTTAAACTGACACTAAGTTTATCAAGCATTACAATAAAAAATGTAATAAATTTTAAAACTTGCAGATTTATGCCAAAAGCTATTTGGAATGGTGTGGTGCTTGCTGAAAGCGATCGCTGTGAAGTCGTCGAAGGAAATCAGTATTTCCCTGAGGATTCTTTAAATTTAGAGTATTTCAAACCCAGTACCACTCACACGACTTGTGGCTGGAAAGGGGTAGCAAGCTATTACAGCATTGAAGTAAATGGTGAAACTAATAAAGATGCGGCTTGGTATTATCCAGAACCCAAGGATGCCGCCAAACAAATTAAAGGACATGTTGCCTTTTGGCGTGGCGTAAAAGTCCAGTCCTGATCAGTAAATAGGAGCCTGTAGCGATCGCTACAGGCTCCTATTTACCTTCCTCCTGAAAGTGTTGCGGCGCGAAGTGCCGCAACGCTTTCAGGCTCACTTAAGTATTGACCGCTTTAATATGAGCTTGGCGCGAGATCGGTGAATTAACGCGATGGAGAGCACTCCTAGGTAAAACTCGCAATATCTCTTCCGTTGTAGTTGTGCCAGAATTCAGCTTATTAATTGCCGCTAGTCGGAAGGAATGAAAATCAATCTCGTTGAGGTAGCGATTCATTTGGGAGATCGTCCCTTCATAGATCATTTGCCGAAAAGCATCGTCAATATCGATCAGCTCGACGATCGCTTCGCGCCCAATATAGCCCGTGAAGAAACATTTATCGCATCCTTTGCCCTTGCGCCAACGACCGATATCGATATCTTCGCGTTCGAGTCTGAGGGCTTGCAATTCTGCTCCAGTGGGATGATGGGGCGCAGAACAATGGGGGCAATTTTTACGGACGAGACGCTGGGCAACTACTCCCAACAAAGCATCGCTGATAAGTCCGGGATCGGGACCTAAATCCTTGAGGCGAGGGATCGCACTAGCGGCATCGTTAGTATGCATTGTGGATAGGACAAGATGCCCAGTCAAAGCTGCTCTCACAACGGTTTCTGCCGTTTCGGGATCGCGCACTTCTCCTACCATGACAATATCGGGATCCTGTCGCAAGATTGCTCGCAGCCCCGCCGCAAAGGTCATGCCTGCGGGTTCACAAACTTGAGTTTGGGTAATGTTTGGCAGGATATATTCAACGGGATCCTCCACCGTAATCACGTTGACATGTTCTTGAGCGATCGCCTGCAAACTGGTATATAGGGTACTGGTTTTGCCCGAGCCAGTGGGACCTGTCATGATGATTAGCCCTTGGGGTTGCCTTAGCCAATTGTCATAGATTTTGAGGGCGCGATCGCTAAATCCCAAACATTCCAGATGACTAGAAAAAGGATTATCGCGGGGCAATAGGCGAATGACCGCTTTTTCTCCGCAGACGCAGGGCAGAGTACTCACCCGCATATCGAGATTGAGATGTAAGCTTTCATCACTGGTATATTCTTTGCCGATGCGACCATCCTGAGGACGACGGCTATCGGCAATATCCATATCCGACATGACCTTTAACGCCACAATGATTTTGCGACTGATCTCAAGGGGTAAGGTTTTGATATCGCGCAAAATCCCGTCAATCCGATAACGAACGCGCAACCCCCTAGGTGTGGGCTCTAGGTGAATATCGCTAGCTCGATGTTGGAGGGCGATGGAAATGAGTGCATTAATCCGCCGCGTCTGATCGACAGCCTGAGATAAATACAGATCGGTCACTTCGCCAATATCAACTTGCTCGGCTTCACCTGTGAGGGGATTGATCGCCTGTGCTGAGTGAATTTGATTGGGATTAGGGATATTTTGGCGGCGAAACCACTTGCGATAGCTATCACTAGAAATCGCGATCGCTTTGACATCGGTCAAAATGCGATCTCCGATCATTTTGATATCTTCATTGGTAAGAGTCTGGGGACTACCTATATAAAAACAATTGCGCCACAGTAATAATGGGATCACTGGAGGCAAAATACTACGGTCTTCAAATTCGCGAAAAAATCGATAGTTTAGCTCTTGGTCTAGCCAATTTAGATGTACATTTCCATCAATATCAATAAGAAACTGCAAAGCCTCTTCGCAGGATGCAATATTGCCATGCCGTAAACGTTTCCAAACTGATTCCCCAACTGACTGTGTTTGACTCATTCCCGTTAGCCCACTATTGAACTTGCCAATATACTATCAGCAATTAAAGGCAATGCTTAGCGATCAGTAGCTGGGCATAATTAAAATCCAGATAAAAAACCTGTGGCGTACGCGCAGCGTGCGCCACAGGTTTTTAGGTTTTATATTTATAGCTGCCGCCAACTGTATCAGGACATAAAACCCCAAAGAGAGTTGCCGCGCGGAGCGCGGCAACTCTCTTTGGGGTTTTGATTTTGTCCTAACAAAACTGGCGGCAGCTATAATTGCGCCTAGCTACAAAAATAGACATACAGAACCAAGAATTAGCGTTGCGGCGTTTCGCGCCGCAACGCTAATTTTTCACTGGGAAGGGAGTAACCATTGGGTAAGCTCTTTTAGAAACAGCTAGTCATATTTCTTGTTGAACTGTTTTTTTGCCTGTTCGTAAACCTCAATAGTGATGGGATTTAGACCATTGTCCTGAGCATATTTTTCAATCTTTTTAAAAGCAAAAGGACGGACAAAAAAAGGAATATCCTTGAGCTTAGCTTCCGCCTCAGGAGTCCATGTAATCTTTTCACTCATTGCGTCTTAGGTTTTGGTTTTAGGTTTTGGTTTTACGAAACAAATTTTAACCTATGCGATCGCTAGAAAGCTCTGCAACTAAAGGTAAAACTTCATCACACCAAGTAATCCAGCCCTGCTCGAAGATAATCCCTCGGCGCAAAGTTAAGTAGGCAAAGCGGCTCGCTCTGCTGCAAGATTGCAGATCGCTAAAAAAGTTGCGCTCGATCGCCTGATAAATTTCCAGTTGTTGCTGATGTAGTTGGCGATGCTCCTGAATTTGATTAATAATTTCTGCTTCAGGAACGAGATAGCCAGCATAAATTTTAAGCAAAAATTCATCCTTGACGGTGGCAACTTCGCTGGATTGCAATAACCATGTTTTCAGATGCGACAGCCCTAAATCCGTAACTGAAAATATCTTTTTGTCAGGTCTTCCCTCTTGAGCGATCGCTTCGGCAGCGATCCAATTTTGCTGATCTAGTTTCGTTAATTCCCGATAAATCTGTTGGTGGGTCGCCTGCCAGAAAAATCCTACCGACCCATCAAATTGTTTAGCGAGATCGTAACCACTTTTCGGTTCGCAAATCAAAGAAACCATGATGGCATGAGCAAGAGACATAGGTTTGAAATTTATTTGAACTGGGATTGACATACTCACTTAGTTGAGTATACATTATTTAGTATATTCAACTAAGTGAATAATAACCTAGTTGAATATAAATAAAGTTTAAAAGTAAGGCTTGCTTTTAGGGCAAGAACCTTGAAGGAGGAAACGTAAAATAAAGCTATGAGTAAGAAAATCTTGATTTTACAAGGACATCCCAACCCCGACAGCTATTGTTTTGCCCTTGCCGAAGCCTATAAAAGGGCAGCGATCGCCTCTGGTGCGGAAGTCCGTGAGTTGGTCGTCAATGACTTGAAATTTAATTTCAATCCACCCGAATATAGATCCAAACTAATTCCCGAACTCGAAGAGGATGTACTGAAAGCCCAAGATGAAATTCGTTGGGCGGAACATCTAGTTTTTGTCTATCCGACTTGGTGGGGAACGATGCCCACGTTGCTGAAAGCATTTATCGATCGCGTGTTTACCTCAGGATTTGCTTTCAAATATCGTCAAGATTCTATTTGGTGGGATCGTCTTCTCAAAGGCAAAAGTGCCAGATTAATTGTCACTATGGACGCGCCCCCTTGGTATTACCGATTTGTCAATGGTAGCCCAGGGCATAAGGCGATGAAAAACACAATTCTGGAATTTTGTGGTGTCAAACCAGTAAAAATCACTACCATTGGTAGCGTTAAAACTTCCAATCTAGCCCAAAGACAGAAGTGGCTAAATCAAATAGGAAATTTAGGAAATCAACATTTATGAACATCATCGACCCTGATCAAGTCCCCATTCGTAAAGGTTCTAACTATCCCGATCGCTTTAAGCCCGTTGTCGCTGGGCGCGAAAAAAAACGTTTAGGCGATGCGGCAGGCATAAAGAACTTTGGCGTAAATTTAACCACCCTCGCACCACAATCTCGTTCGGCACTTCGTCACTGGCATACAAAGCAAGATGAGTTTATCTACATCCTATCGGGAGAATTAACCCTGATTACCGATGAAGGTGAATCTATTTTAAAAGCTGGTCAAGCGGCAGGATTCCCTGCGGGTGAGGCAAATGGACATTGCCTTTACAATCACTCCGATACAGTGGCAACCTACCTAGAAATTGGCGATCGCCTTCCCAACGACGCAGGAAATTATCCCGATGACGATCTTGTCGCGATCTCGACCGAACAGGGCTGGCAATTTACCCATAAAGATGGAATTCCTTATCAATCTTAGTGACACAAAACCATGAACATACCGCAAATGCTTCAATGGCAGTGGAATGGTTACCCGCACAATCACAACTCAAGGGAGAACCTGCTTCTCCATATTATCTTAGTTCCTTTATTCCTTGTGGCAAATCTTGGACTGGTGATCGCAATCCTGAATGGTTCCCTAATGGCTGCCATTGGTTACATCGGGCTGATGATTTTATCGATATCGATGCAAGGCAAAGGGCATAGCCTTGAGGAACATACCGCCGAACCTTTTTCCAGTCCAATCAATGGGATCATGCGAATCTTTTTGGAGCAATGGATTACATTTCCTCGGTTTGTCTTATCTGGACATTGGTTTCAAGCCTTACAGAGTTCTAAGAAAAGACAATTACCCTAAGCCATTCCAGATTTCTAGAGATTCCCCATTTACGGCAAAAATACCTCAACAATCCTATCAACCAACGGAATTAAATCATGACTGCAACTATTTCAAATTCAAAATCGGCATCTTGGGCAAAGGCGATCGCTAAACCAGCGCAGGAATTCCCTCTCACAAACCTCTCGACCATCTCTGGCAAGATTCCCGCAAATCTCAAAGGTTCTCTTTACCGCAATGGTCCCGCGAGGCTAGAACGTGGTGAATTTACTGTGGGACATTGGTTTGATGGCGATGGCGCGATTCTTGCGGTGCATTTTGCCGATGGACAAGCAAGAGCCACCTATCGCTATGTGCAAACTGAAGGATATTTAATTGAAGAAAAAGCCGATAAATTGATCTTTGGCAATTACGGCATGACCGCTACAGGCTCGTGGCTGCAACGCTTTGGCAAGTCTTCTAAAAATGTGGCAAACACTTCTGTCCTAGCCTTACCCGACAAGCTTCTAGCACTATGGGAAGGAGGATTGCCCCATGCTTTAGATTTAGAAACCCTCGAAACCTACGGATTAGAAAATCTCGAAGGATTACAGAAGCATTTGCCCTATTCCGCTCACCCCAAACGCGATCCCCAAACAGGGGAAATTTTTAATTTTGGAGTTTCCTATGGCAAGAATGCGACTTTACATATCTATCGGAGCGATCGTCACGGCAATCTCATTACCAAGAATCAGACAATCTTGACTGGACTATCGATGATCCATGATTTTGTCCTCGCAGGAGATTATTTGATTTTCTGCATACCACCCCTGCGGATGAATCCATTTCCAGTGCTACTGAATTTAAAAAGCTACAGCGATTCCTTAGATTGGAAGCCTGAAGAGGGAACGGAAATTTTAGTATTCGATCGCCACAACCTTGAATTAGTCAGTCGCAATATTGTCGAGCCTTGGTTTCAGTGGCACTTTGGTAATGGCTATAGCGATCGCGATGGCAATGTGGTCTTTGACCTGATTCGCTATGAGGACTTTACGACTAATCAATTCCTCAAGGAAGTTGCTTCAGGGCATACTAAAACCAAGGCTCAGGGAACCTTTTGGCAAATGCGGCTCAACCCCAAAACGGGAGAATTCCTTGAAACTGCTCAGCTAATGGATCGCGGTTCGGAATTTCCGATGGTCGCACCTGCCGAAGTTGGGCAATTTTCTCGCTACACCTATCTCTCTGTCCGAAAATCAGCAACTCCCCAAACCGAACTGTTTAATGCGATCGCTCGTTATGATCGTCAGACCAATACTCTGGCTGAAACCGATCTTGGTACAAATTGCTATCCAATGGAACCAATTTTCGCTCCCGATTTGACCCGTCCCGACCGTGGCTATGTGATTACCGTTGTCTTTGATGGCGATCGCGAAAGTTCAGAAGTATGGGTATTTGATAGCGATCGCTTAGACTCCGAGCCAGTTTGTCGTTTAGCTTTACCCAGTATCGTGCCGATGGGTTTTCACGGCACTTGGCGATCCTAAAATAGTATCAAGTTAAGAAATGGCTACGCCATTTCTTAACTTGAAAACCCTTACTATAGCTATCGCCAAATGTACTAGGACATAAACCCCAAGAATTGACTGGCGGCGCAAAGCGCCGCCAGTCAATTCTTGGGGTTTGATTTGTCATAATTCAAGTGACTGTAGCTATATAATACCAATTTCCAAAATGGGAACACCATTTTGGGATTAAGCCCCTTGGCTGTTCTCCAGTCAAGGTAATCGCTACAATTGGTATAAAATCATTCAATGACGTTAGATTAACTTTCTATCTCGAAATCTAACAAAGTTGTTGATATTACAAGATGCCACCAAGGTTACAGGTCAAAAACGAGGATTGCTCGCCGCTAGGGCTATACGTTCTTCAATATTTAGAAGAGCAAGACATTAGTATGAATCATCTCGCGGAGTTGACAGGCGTACCTCAACCAAGACTGCGAGGAGCCTGCTTTAAAGGTACTTGCCCGACTCCAGAGACTTTAAGAAAATTAGCTAAAATCATGGGGAAGCATCACTTAGAGCTTTACACTTTGGCTTATCAGGGGCGGATCGAGCAAGTTCCCGAAGATGTAGACGATAATTTACTTGATATCCTCATCAGACAAATGTTGGAAACTGCGAGGGAACTTAATCTGGCGATGCCCAAGGTTCAGCCCTCCAAAGCTAAAATTCGGAAAGCACTAATGGAGCTAGGATTTAGGGAAAAGCGCGAAGAAATTCCCTAGAAAAATTTATCGCCAGATACTCTCAACTCAAAATATATAGGCGGCGCTTCGCGCCGCCTATATATTTTGAGTTGGGATGCTGTGCAAGAGATGGCTATTTAATTAATCATTGGCATTCTCAATCGTTGTTGCCAATTGCTCAAAGCGACGAGGATCGCCCTCGCTAGACTTATCCAAGCGCTCTTGACGTTTTATTTCATAGAGCTTATTTAAAATATCTTGCCAATCGTTAGAAGTTAATGGCGATTCCCGATCAGCGATCGCCTGTTGGCGATCGGGATGAGCAACGTGGGGGGAATTAAGTTGTTGCAATCTTTGCTCAAGCCTTTGCTGGGCTAGCCAGACACGCCCACGAATCGCCAAAACTTCATCATTGCAGGACATGATATTCAATTGGGTTTTGATTGCCGATCGCCATAGAGGTTTCATAGGCGCGATCGCGATCCCTAAAGACTCTAAACCCACCACCGATGCATAGCGTACTACCCATTCCTCATCCTGTTGGGCGACAAATAGGAGTGCTTCTAAGGCTTCTTCTTGGGCGACCTCCCGCAATTCATCGGGAAACCAATGCCATTTCATCGCCCCTAAGCCCTTCACCGCCGCACGCCTTACGCTAAAGGCAAAATCAGCCGTCGCCACTCCTAACAGAGTTACCAACCCGCGTGGATCGCCAATCCCCGCCAGAGCCCGAATCGCCCATGCCCTAGCCGTATAGTTATGCATATCTAGCAGTTCCAGTAGAGGCGGAACCGACGCACTCCCCAGTAAAATCAATCCATCCACCGATGCCACCGCTGCCCCAGGATTATTGTAACTAAGGGCTTCGATTAAAACTGGAATTGCACCTTCTAACCTCGCTGCTGCCAAATTTTGGACGGCCTCGAGTAATAGCTTAGAGGAATCTGCTTCTTCTACAGCTTGAATGAGTTGGGAAAGGCGATCGGTCATAGGATAGAGGAGATAGGGCGCTTGCGATTCTTTACTTTACAATAAATCATCCATTAGTGCCATGACCCTAATTGCGCCATCGGTCAGTTCGGGGGGAATTGCTAAGGGGATTTGTTTTTCCAATAATCCCTTAAGCGAAATTAGCTTCAAACTGTTTTCAGCCATGGTATTACTAATCGCTTCGGCAGCTCCTAAATAACCGATCGCCCCCAAGTCTGAAAGAACCGTACGCCGCAGTTGTAAATCCTTATTAGAGAGGGCGGCAACTAAGCGATCGCCATATTGATTTGCCTCGTCTGCTGCTGAAAGTTGATACATAGCCCGCGCCGCCGCATATTGCACCTTGGGCGTAGGATGCTCCAAAAAAGGCAAAATATCAGGAATTGCTTCTACTGCCCCTAAGGTTCCTAAAGCTTCTAGAAATGCATCGTAGGGATGTTCTGGCTCCGAGTCAGTGCTGGTTTGGAGATTGGGATTTTTGATTAATTCCACCAATTTAGATAGACAAGAACGATCTCCCAGCATTTCCAAGGATTGAGCAGCAGCCTCACGGACGTAAAAGTCTTCGCATTCCAGCGACTCGATCAGTGCTGGTACGGCGCGGCGATCGCCTAATTTGCCCAAGGCTCTTGCGGCATTACGTCGCAAGGGATATCCCCCCGCCTCAGTGCGATCGGCTTCATCGGCTAAAGCTAGAATCAAGAGATCGATCGCCTCTGGGACATTGACCCGAAAGCGCCCCAACCACCAAGCCGCATAAATCCGCAAGCCTAAGTCTTCACATTGCAGATTAATCAAAGCCTGTTCGATGGTTAATTGGTTATCATCTGAAATTTCAGATTCTGGATTCATAATTTAAGAATATCTTTGGCTAAGTAAATGGGCTTAATTAAATATAAAACCATAAAACCTGCGGCGCACGCTGCGCG
>NZ_SELU01000091.1:0-15616 GCF_006861605.1 Pseudanabaena sp. UWO310
ATTTTTGATATTGCTTTCTACTTTCTACAATATAGCCTTTCGAGAAATAGCTTTTTGAGTAAAGTAGCCAATTTGCTAGGCATAATTAAAAACCAAAACCAGAGGGCATACCGCCCGCGCAGCGGGCGGTATGCCCTTCTGGGTTTTAAGTTTACTTATGCCGAACTACTGGAACTACTTAGATCTATTATCTTGCGATCGATCTAAGCCTTAGAAGTTCTTGCCCGCGCTGCGTTTTTGGCAGGAGTGCTACTTGTACTTGCAGCGGTGCTAGGAGTAGATGAGGCTGCGCGATCTATTTTGGGTTCTGTTTCAACAATACTGATACGTTCGTATTTTTCTTCCACTTGTTCTTCCGCAGCCTCACGGAGTTCGGGGACAAACTCAGATCCCTTAAGGCGCATCCCTAACTCAAAAAGTAACTCAGCCATATCATCTTTGGAGAGTTTATCTTCACGCAGGATTGAAAAATGGCGGTCTAGCTCTTCTAAAACTAATGATCGCAGTTCGCGATTGTCGTTTTGTAGGTTATCTCGCGTTTCAGCCAGTTCGTCACGCAATGCTACCCTTTGGGCTTCAACCGCTTCATCAAGGGTTTCAATACTATTGGTGAATTTGCGATTAATGCGATCGAACTGTTGACGGAGATCGGCAGCCTCTTCTTGCGTTGATGCACTAATGGTTTTTAGGCGCTTATCAATGGACTCAACGGCCGCGCGTAATTCACTTGCTAAAGCTGATTTTAAATCGTTAAGGCGATCGCGTACGTCTTGCTGAATAGCTGAAATATCAGATTCTGCCTTATCTAACCGACTGGTATATTCGCGCAAATGTGCGCCGAAAATGATATCGCGAATTTGATCGATATTGCCTAAGCGTTCGCGGATTTCATCTCTGGTGATTTCACCCATTAGGTTACCTCTAGGAATGATTTGAACGGATATAGATTTTTAATCCCAAGTCTATATATACATCGCAAAGCAACAATCTCAAACCCATTTTTTTGAGGAAAGCTTCAAAGGTGAAGATTTTCCTAAAATTTGTGGATTGCTTAGCTCTGAAAGGTACTGCACATAGCCATGCTCTGGGTCATGCTCTGGGTTATGCTCTGGCGATCGCCATTGAAGATAACCATAGCAAAGTCTTGCCCTTTTGGCTGTATCGATACAGCCAGATATAGCTGCCGCTGTACTAGGACATAAACCCCAAGAATTGATGGGCGGCGCTTCGCGCCGCCCATCAATTCTTGGGGTTTGATTTGCCCTAAGTCAAGCGAATATAGCTATACAAATGGGTGGCGCTTTTCTGAATAATCTGAATAATACCAATTCCCAAAAGTGTGGCTACACTTTTGGGAATTGAAAACCAAACCCAGTAAGGGTTTTAAAATCACAAAATGGCGTAGCCATTTTGTGATTTGGTATAAAGGGTGCTGCCCTCTACTTTTTAAGCGGTAATTGGGTAATATAATCACAGCGCTGCTAGTTAGCATTGCTAATATTGACTAAATATGTCTGCGATCGCCCCATCCTCACCCAAAAAATTACGCTGGCAGAGAGGGAAAAGCTCTTCTCTTGCCCGCCAACGTGAAGTTTTTTTAGCCGCATTTACATTTCTATTTTTTATCTGGTGGGATAAATTTTGGCAAAACGATACATCGCGGACTCGCAGTAAAAGAGCAGAGTGGCTAGTTCGCAATATGCTCGAACTAGGTCCCACATTTATCAAAATTGGTCAATCTCTATCGACACGCGTCGATTTGTTACCGCCAGAATATATCAGCACCTTGGCTCAACTTCAAGATAAAGTGCCTGCATTCAGTGCTAAGGAAGCCAGAGAAATTATCGAACTCGAATTGGGCAAATCTCTCTATAATATCTATCGTGATTTTGATGAGGTTCCGCTGGCTGCGGCTAGTTTGGGACAGGTGCATCGCGCCACGCTCCATACGGGGGAAGAAGTGGTTGTTAAAGTACAGCGTCCGGGGCTAAAAAAACTATTCGATCTCGATTTACTTGCTGTTGGTAAACTTCTGAAAGTCTTTCGGCGTTATTTTAGCTGGACGCGCAAATATAATCTTGAAGGGATTTACGACGAATTTTTTACTATCCTCTATCAAGAAATTGATTATGCGATCGAAGCTAGTAATGCCGATCGCTTCCGCAAAAATTTTGAAGGTTATCCAAGAATTGTCGTTCCTAAGATCTACTGGAACTATTCCACTTCTATGGTTTTGACCTTAGAGTACGTCCCCGGTATCAAGATAGACGATCGCCAAGCCCTAGAAGCCTGTGGATTAAATCCCAAAGAGATCAACCAATTGGGAATCTGTTGTTATCTCAAACAACTACTCCAAGATGGATTTTTTCACGCCGACCCCCATCCCGGAAATTTAGCCGTTAGTCCGAATGGAAGTCTCATCTTCTATGACTACGGCATGATGGCTGAGGTAAAAACCATGGCAAAGGATCAAATGGTGAAAACGTTCTTTGCGGTTTTGCGTAAAGATACTAACGAAGTCGTTGATACCTTAATGAGCATGGGTTTCATCGAGCCCATTGCGGACATGAGTCCGATCAAACGAATGTTGAAATTTGTCCTAGATCGTTTCACCGAAAGACCTGTCAATATTTACGAGTTCGAGCAAATTAAAGGCGAAGTGGTGGCAATCTTTGAGAAGCAACCCTTCCGTTTACCACCTCAAATGACCTATCTACTCAAATCATTAACGACCCTTGACGGGATTGCGCGGATTCTCGATCCAGAATATAACTTCACCACCGCCGCTCAACCCTTTGTCAAAAGCATTGTCCTGACTAGAGGTCGCGGTAATACCCTTGGTGCTTTGGCTCAGCAAGCTAAAGATTTTTTAGTCTATCAGATCAACAAGCCCAGTCGCATGGAAATTTTGTTAGAGCGATTGGAGGAGCGGATCGAACGCGGCGAATTAATGATTCAAGTCAAGTCTTCAGAAAGCGATCGCACTCTCAAGCGGATTAATATTGCCGTTAAAGCCTTGATTTATGCCTGTTTAACGGGATTTTTAGTCCTTGCTGGTGTCGTGTTATTGTTGGGTACAGGCTTATATACTGGCTGGGCGATCGCCACTTTTGTTGCCGCAGGTTTTTCGGGACTTTCCCTGATTCGGTCTTTAGTCCAACTATCGATTCGTGAAAAAATTGACAATCTTGCTGAGCAGTAACTATAGCTATACAAAAGCTAAGTAGCTAGCCATAAGTAAACTTAAAAACCTAGAAGAGTATACCGCCCGCTACGCGGGCGATATACTCTCTGGTTTTATTTTTTAATTATGCTGAACTACTTATCCAAAATTAGCGACTGAAATCACCTTTTTTGGTAACGCCAAGAGCTATAAATGTTCCATGCTAGAGGATAGTTTTTGGCAAGTCTATATACAATTCCTTGTCTATCTCTTTCAAAAAGTAAGGCTTGTTTAACGGCATCTTTCTTCCTTGGAATATCTACCGTTGAGGTTTCAAAAATGCCATTGACAAGATCGAATCTATCCATCCAATTAAATCTCTGCTCAGCATGAAAGCGCGTTAAACGCTTGAGGTCAGCAATACAACTAAAGTTTTCTATATAACTATCGAGAATGGCAATTAAGCTATTAATCTCTGGAGAACATTGTGGCCAATAATAACCATCTTTCCGACTCCACAAACGGTCGATTTTAATCGCTCGACCAGTTTCTTCAATCATAAATTCATTCATCGGCGGATGATCACAGGTAATTAGAGGTAATCCACAAGCTTGGGATTCGATGGATGGCAATCCCAGCCCTTCTAATCTTGAAGCATTAATGTATACGTCCCCTAAATGATATAGTCCTGGCGCAGAGACAGTTTTATTAATGATTTTGAGTAGGGCTTTCTGTTCTAATGCTTGGATAATATTTTTCTGTTCGGGTATTTCCCTAATTAAGTCCACTTGACTGTGAATAATTAATTTAGAGGGATTAGAAATATTATTAAAAGCTTGAATAATAAAATCCGTTCCTTTTCTTTGGGGAGAATAACCACAAGAATGGAAAAAAACAATTTTTTTAGAGTCAACAGGTTTAAAATTTTGTGGTTTAAATAGGTCAATATCCGTTCCCCAAGGGACATAAAAAACTTGAGGATGCCAATTAAAAGCAGCATAATGTCTTTGTGTATTACAAATTAAAAAGTCATAAGCAGCAAAAAAAGGGATAGTTTCCTCTGTATAGTAATCAATATAAGCGCCAGTTTTTATTCCTAAATGAAGACACCAATCTAATGGCTCCCACCATTGCTGTTCGTTGAAGAAAACAATATCAATTTTTTTTTGCTTAACCCAAGCTTCAAAATCTAAGCGATCGATCGCAGTAGGCACGGGTAAGTTGCTATATTTACCCCAAGTGATGTTACTGTCATCCCAAAATGGATCTCCTTTTGGGTATTTACCCGATCGCGCATATACAAAAACCTTATTCTTCTGATTCAAAATTTGACGATACTGGCGGGAAACATAGCCAGCTCCTCTTTCAAACCACATCGTTACAATGCCAATATTCACAAAGTTAATCTCCAGCTTTTTTATTAATTAACTTGATTTTATAAAACAAAATTCGTTTGATTATACTTAGATACTTCCATAAAGTTTCTAAGGTTATATCCCTAATCTTGCCATATAATTCATAATGGCGGACATATTGTAAAGTACTTCTTTTTAAAGGATCTTTACTGTCAAATAAAGGGATATTACATCTCTCAATAACTTGTCTGATTTGTTCTGCCCGATGTCCAAAAGTATGAAAAGCTATAACCTCCTCATATCCTAATCTCGCAATTCTATCTCTCTCTAGGGAATGCTTTAAATAATATCTTATGTGATTCTTTAAATCATCAAGATCTTCTGCTTCTACTAAGTGGAGATTATTTATAAATGGACTTTCGGAAGAAAGCTTTTCAGTTAATAAAAACCCTTGGCAAGCAAGAGTTTCATAAACTCTAGTCTCAGTGTCTAAGAAGTTTTCTCCATGGATATTTAAAATGATTTTAGCGCGATTGATAATGTTAACCATATCTACGCCAAAAGCATTGGAAGTTACAATTGCAAACTCTTTTTGTAAATCATCAATAATCTTTTTGCGTCTGGGTAATAATGTGCCAACAAAAAGGATATTAATATCTTTCTTTATATCTAGGATCGTGCGATGAAATTCGGGGTCGATGGCACTCTGAAATAGACTCATTTGAGAATGGGCAAGCCATCCTCTGTCGGCGACCCATTGCATACAGGGCAAAGATCTAAAAAAAACATGCTCGAATATCCCTGATTTGAGTAAATAATGTTGATTGACGTTGCGGGATACCAGTTCCGTAAATAATAAAAATTTGGGTCGTTGAATAGACTTTAAAACACTCAAAGGGATTAAATAACCACAACCACGTTCTAAAAGTACTGCATCGAAGTTTTCATCGATCTCAAGAAGAGCTTTAGATAAAGCATAGGCGTTTTTTTGATAGTCAAGACAAATTGTTTCAATATTGATTTTGATTAAGGATTCATGCAAAAAAGTTTCAAATCCCCAACCTGCATTGGTTTCTATTTTATTGATATAAAGTATTTTCATATGATTGTCAGGTATTACAGCGCTTTGCACTCACACCCAAAGCAAGGGAATTTTTGAAAGCGTTGCTTCGCAACGCTTTCAAAAATTCCCTTGTGGTTCGTTTGATCGATAATTGCTGTAAATTAACATTTTTGTACTTTTTTGAATTGCTAAGTTAAATCTCTCTTCAGAGTAATCCATTAAAAATAGCTCATACTTAACCTCATCAACTTCAAAATGATTGCCAAGATTAATAATCAATTCAGAGATTTGATCGACCTCTTCAGACACTATGGATTGCCAATTATAAGCATTAATTATTTTCTGCATAATATAACCACTGCCTACAATTACAGGCTTCCTAAGTTTTATACATTTAGCTAGGATGTTGCTGCTATGGGAATGGTTTAAGTACTGAAGGTAAATCACATCTGAAATCTCTAGGAGTCGATTAAATTCTTCTTCTTCTTCAATGTAGTAATCAAACCTAATATAAGAGTTATTCAATAGGTTTGATGCAAGTTCATTAATTCTTTTTAATTCTTCTTCAGTATAGTTAGGAGGATGTAAATGACCAATGATGAGAATAAAATATTTATCAGGGTTTAGGTTCTGAACTGATTGCAAAAATAGTTCTAAGTTCCTTTTGGGAAGCAAAGAGCCAGTGATGGAAATAATTTTTCGGTTGTTAGCTAAAACTTTGATGCGATCGGCAACTTCAGAGCTAGAGTTGACAGCTACATCAATTATCTCTGGCAGCAAGAAAAACTTGTCTTGTTGAAATCGCAGCCTAAAAAACCTCGTATAAACTGGATGAAGTAAAAGTACCCCTTTACAGGAAGGGAGTGAAAACAGTTGTTCGGCGAGAAACCTTTGCCGACTTTTTCTTTTTCCCCATGATATTTGAGCTTGAAACGATGGCTGAATATAAAGGGCTAGCCATTGTGTCGGTAACAGTAATTTGGCAAACCAGTTAGGAACAGAAGGGATCGCTGAATCGGCATGGGTAAAAAAAACAGGTGTCTGCTGCCCAATTTGTTTTAATAGGTTTTTGGTATATAGCAGACTGACAATCGAGGCGTACTGAATATATGTATTTGGGTATAATCTCCAACAAATACTATCAATAAAAGATAATATTTTAAAGATAGACTTATCTATAAACGAAAGATTTGAATCTAATACTTGGCAGTTTTGCAGTTTTAATTCTCGTATCCATTTATTGAGATGTACATTATCTTCGCATGAAGCATAAACATAAAAATCTTCCTGTATGAGAGCTAATAAAACTTTTTGAAAGTAGATCCTATGATGACCTTTCCAAGTAGAAATATCAATTAATAGAATTAACTTCATTTATTTTATACATAGATTATGGCTACCATTGCAAGTCTTTTGATGCAAAAATTTTATTGCCATCAGTCATTGCAACTAGATGATATCCTCGAGCAAAAAGAAATTCTTGAATAGCATTTGGGTAGGGTTCACTATGAACCTCAACTGAAATCACTTTAGGTGAGTACTTAGAAAAATCTAATCCCATAAGAACGTTTAAATCATGCCCTTCACAGTCTATATTTAGATAGTGAATTTCCTGATTAGCAAAGGGAGAAGATTCGATCACATCAGTTAATAAAGAAGTTGTAATGATTTCCTCCTGTAGAGGCTGCTCCCCAATAATAGAATTTGTTTCTAAAGATGCTAAGCCGATAATTCTATTGGTTGCGCGACCTGAATATCTAAGGAGCTTGAGTTCCTGTTTTGAATCTGATAAAGCGGCTAAAACATTGTAATCATTTGGTCTATATCTATTAAGTTTATCTATTTTATCTTGGTCTAGATCTATATTTATTCCTTTATAGCCTTTTTTATTAAGAAGTAAGGTATTGGAGATTGTTATAGGATCGAAAGCGCCGCAGTCTACGTAGATACCTTTTTGGGGATCTAATTTACGTAAAAACCGGATGACAAGTAGATCTTCACCAAACTGAGAGAATGAAATATTTGCATTGCATTGTTCTTCAAAAGACAAATTAATTTCATTGTAATTCCCAAAAGACGATGGAAATATTTTTGATTTGATGCGCTTTAAGAAATTCCTCAAGGTCTGAAATTTTGAATTTACATTGAGTATCATAACCGTTCATTTTTTTGCTAACGCCCAAACACTTGCAGGATATAACTCTTCATTTTTAAGACTATGCCAATACTTAATATAATATTCACAAATACCATCTTTAGCATGAGAAATTAAACATTGCCGATTGCCCCAAGAACCAGTTTGAATATTTTCGAGAGGAAATCCACATTCAGCTAAAAAATATTTTAATCCTGTTTCCGTCCATCGCGTACAATCAACTGGACAGTGATGTATCCTAATTAAAAAAGGGACTGTAATCAAAAAGTAACCTTCTGGTTTCACCATAGCATATACGTTATTTCCAGCGCGATAGGGCCATAGTAAATGTTCAAAAACCTGTTCGGCTATAATTAAATCAAATTTTTCCTCCAGCTTTTGACTGCAAATATCTAAATCTGGATAACTCAGGCTTTTATAGGATCGGAAAGGAAACTTCTGCCATTCTTTCCCAGATATTTCTAAAACATCTAACTCCGCAGGATTGATATTTTCAATTAGTATGGCAGTTTCACGATTCATGACAATTCTTATCCACTGTTCGCATTCATTACCAGTACGCCAATAGATATTGTAGGCATAACTAATAATCTGTCTCCAGCCTTTAAAAATCTTCTCTTGCAAAGAGGTTTCACTATCCAAAAATATTTTACGCCAAGCGGCTATTTCCCTCCTAATTGCTTTAGATAGACTTGTTTCTAAGGTTAATCTCATTGCTAATCACCACAAAATTAATTTGATAGTAAAATCTGTTGTAACATTCTCTCAAACTTAATTGGTTCTAGAGTGTATGAGTCTCTAGAACCGATTTGACATCGATAGACATAATGATTAAAGCCTAAACATTGAGAAATGACGAAATAACAGGTGGAAATATGATGGGGTGGAAAGATCTCTAATATATCTAAACATCCACTATTACGATAGATAATATTGGCAAATGCTGCACCATGCTCGCCTACAATATATCTTGCATTGGCAAATATTTCGATTTGTTCTTGTAGAGATATTTTACTGCAATCAATACATTCAAAGCCTAATTCAAGACATATTTTAACTACTTCTTCACGATTAGTCATATTCCTTTGGTTACTAGAAGTACGCATAAGAAATATTTTTCTGTTTTGTCTTTTGTCGATTTCTGTAATATTTAAAAGTTTGAGATTTCTTTCGATTCCTTTAGGAGTTAGCTCATGGGCTCTAATGGTAATCAAATTGTTTATTCTTATATATTCTTTGTCTTGGACAATCCAATGAAGATCTTTAAGTTTTGCCTGTTGAATTGCACTTTGGAAATAGGAGGTGTTGTAGAGATTTTTGCTGACGATTATGGGGCGGTTGAACAATAAATTTAGATCTAATAATAATCCTAGCTTGGGTAAAATGTCATTGTAAAAATGGAAGTAGTTGTTGTCTCCCCATGGATGACGCAGAGAAATAGCTTCTTGAAAATTTAAGGTGGATTGATTCATTTTATATATTGCTATGGGTAAATACGGTAGCGGCACTTCATTCCCTTCGGGTAAGGCATAGCAGTCGTCAATAATTGTATTACCTCTGGCGATTACTCCACCCATGAGCGGCTCTATAATTACAGGTTCTTGAATTTCGATTACAAATTCTTGATGGCGATAAGGACTATAGTTTGTTAGCTCGTAACTTAGTTGTTTTGCCAGCAATTCATCATTTGGGGAAATAAACTTTTTTGAACTATCCCTTTTGGAAAAATTAATATTTAAGTAGTGAATTAAATGCTTTAAGTGTGAATAGTTTATTCTTCGCCATCCGAGGCTTCGGAGCTTTATTTTTAGGTGAAATGGAATCGCTTGAATAATCTTTTTCATAGAAGAATTTGTTGATACAATTCTGTATATCTCTCCGATTGTAGGTGCAGAGGATATTCTTCAAGAGCGATCGCACGACAGTTTTTGCTCATGTCTAGCCTTAGATTGTCATCCTCTAACAATTTAACAATGCCATGTCCGAAATCCTCGGTATTTTCTGGGGTTGCTAAATATCCTGAGATCGAAGGTCTTACTATATCCCTTACGCCACCAATATCGAACGAAACCATTGGCGTACCGCAGGACATACTCTCTTGTAGCACCAGCGGTAAGTTATCGGCACGAGTGGGCAATATAAATAGATCTGCTGCACTGTAAGCAATAGATTTCAAGCGATCGCTATTAATATAGCCCAAGCTAATTATGGGCATACCCAGTTCTGACCTAAAAGCTTCATTGCTATTACCAAAAGTAAGGAGCACTATGTTGGATTTCAGGGATTGGGGCAATTGTTGTAGAGCCTTTAGTAATAAATCTCCTCCTTTGCGATGATCTTTAAGACTAGTTACTCCAAATAGGAGCACTTTTTTGTCCTGAGGAATATCTAGAACGGCTTTGCACAATTGCCGATCTAAAGGTCGGTAGGCATCTGTATCAATACCATAGGGAATGTGGTGAATGGGAAATCGACCGAGCATACTGGCTTGAGCCTGTTCGGCTAGCCAATGGCTCGGCGCAACTATGACTAAGTTTGATTTACTATAAACCCAATTTTTGAGTTTCCATTCAAGGTTGGTATTGTCACGATAAATAGATGGATAGATATTGGGATAGGGGCATTTGCCACAGCCAGATTTCCAGCGATCGCAATCATAGCTATAGGCACAATGCCCCGTAAATCCCCACATATCATGTAGGGTAAAAACAGTTGGCTTATTTTGGGTAATCTTGCTAATCGCTAAGTAATTAAACCAACTATTTGCCCCATGCAGATTATGAAAGTTTAAAATATCGGCTTCTTGATAAAAGGGATGATGGGGAATATTAAATGTGCTTAAGATATTGATATAAAGTAAACCCAATCGGCCATTAAAGCGAAATAACTGTTTGTTTAAATGGATATTCTGTCGGATTATATCTATTCTAGGATCGGAAATTAAGGACTCACCAACCAGTAACTTAGAACTCACCCCTCCTTTAGCAAGTAAACTTTGATGCAGGCGATAGGCAGCTATAGCCGCTCCACCACCAATATCAGATTGATTAATATGTAAAATATTCATAGGGAGGGCTTAATCGCTTCCATATACAGGGAGTCTGGTTTGTAAATCGAACCATCAGGTTCAGTATCTAAATTAAAGCTTGTCCAGTTCGATATGTAGCTTTCATGGGCAGTTCTCTTTATTATTTGTTCTAGCCCAATTTCTTGTAGTAGTTTAGATAACGAATAGCGATCGTACATCCATTGATGAACTTCTCCGCTTTGCCTAAACTGACCAATGCTCAATGCTTCTAACTCTATAGGTTTAAGGATCAGTTTAAGTAAGGATTGATGGCGATATTCAGGATACCGCAATAGACGATAAAGATGTTTTATTAGCTTTTTTATGGAGATTTCATCAACGGCTATTTTTTGAGAATCTATTTTTTGAGAATCTATTTTTTGAGAAGCCAATATAATACGTTTAAATTCAGAGCCGCAGCGTTTAATGATAAATTCCTGATTAAGAATATCCTTCCTAGAAAGAAAATTAATCATTTCTCCTCCAGCTTGATTTCTTACCGTTTGATCGTACATTTCGAGTAACATCCATTCATAATTTTGTTCGCGTTCCAGAAAGTTGTTACTAGCATTGTCTAGGCAATTGATATACAATCTCGCGATTTGTTCGAGATCTGGTACGACTACGCGCAATACCCCTTGACGGCGTAAGACTCGATAGCACTCTTTAGTAAATGCTTTGGCTTCATTTTTGGATAGATGTTCTAACAGATGAGAATGATAAACTATGTCAAATGATTCATCCGCATAGGGAATTCCTTTTTTTAAATCATAGGGAATAACATTTTTATCTGTAGATGAGAAATTAATATTTGTCCAAGATGGATGAAATCGTTTGCCACAACCCAGATTAAGGTATTTCATTTCATTTTTGAAAGCGCATATATAAACTTTGTATAGTCAACACATAAGTAATTGAGCTTAATTAAATATAAAACCCTAAAGCCTGCGGTGCAAGCTGCGCTTGAGTCGCAGGTTTTAGATCTGGATTTTAATTATGCCTAGCTGCATAGTCAACACATAGTCAACACATAGTTAAACAGTTTTTACAATTATTTTAAATTGTCTTTCTGATAGCGAATAAAGATTTAAATTTACTTCCTAAGTGTCGGATCTTACTTTTTGTTTTACCGATAAAGCTATTATTTTTTCTAGCTAGTTCTTTTATAGCTTTCCCTCCAAATACATGATCGAAAGTATAACAATCTGCTTCTACATGTCTAACCACAAAAGGGGAATGACGGATTATGCCAATATCAGTAATTTCCATATTAGCAAGATGGCTCTCCATATAAGTATGGGTGGCATCTTTACCAAAACCGATATTTGATATCAAATTAACATTTGGTAAGATAGTTAATCCTGATTGTGACCAGCAAGAAAAAATCCACATATAGTCCCAAATATCTTTGGGTTGCTCTGACCACATCCTTTCAAAAATTCTATACCAATATTGCTGTTCGTACTCATCACTAAAGACTTGTTTGAGTAGTCCCGAATTTGTGAATTCCAGCCAGTTCTCTAAGTGTAGGTCGCAATGTTTCCAAGCTCTTCGCCATGTTGCCCATCCCCAGCTATGGGGATATTTTGAGAAGTAATAGCTGTAGGGAGTTCTCTTATTTCCGTCTTGAAAATTACTACCACTAATGGTCATAACCCGTTGATCATCGCGATAATATTTAAGAAGGGTTTCGCAGTATTGGAAAAATGAAAGGTGGGGGAGACAATCGTCTTCTAAAATTATTGCCTCGTCAACATACTCAAAGACCCAGTTTATTCCTGAATAAATGCGATCGCGACATCCTAGATTGATGTCTGAGTAATTGCGTGAAACTTCACAATTCCAGTCGATTTTCTCTGTTATTTCCCTAGTTCTTTGACATAAGATTTCTTCGTTTTCATTACGGGAGCCATCTGCAACTATGAATAACCTAGTGGGCTGAGCTTGACGAATAACATCAAATACTCTCGCAGTTAAATCTGGGCGACGAAATATAAAGAATACGACAGCAGTGGAACAGGGCATAAATTATTTAAAATGATTTTATGGGAAACTAAAATTGCATTTATTAAGTAGATTGGCATAATTAAAACTCAGAATCAAAAGCTGTAGCGCACGCGCAGCGTGCGCTACAGCTTTTTGGGTTTTATATTTAATCAATCCCAGTTACTTATATACATCTATGTAATCTAAAAAACTAGATTCAATAAAACTAGGGAACCAAGAACTTAAGCGATGATCGATCCAGTACTTTGGGGCTAAAAAGAATGAATCAGGCTGACTCATTCTTGCTAAGTATGCAGCCCACCAAGCAAAGCTACTTGCGGACAGGATCCCACCTTTACATTGAGTCATTACAGCAAAATCTTCTATGCTCGATCCATAGGAAATATAGGCATTTTCTAAATCTCCAAATACATCTTTGACATAAAAAGGATCGTCTGAGACAAACACAAAAAATGGATTATGAATTTTAGCACAAATTATATTAATACAATTTTGATAATAGGAAGCTGGTAAAACTGCGGGATGTGACTTTGTTCTCCACGCTAGATAGTCTCCCCTGCGGATGTGAACGAATATTGGTGTTCTTCCTTGAGTTAAGTTCAATAATAATTGTTTGGCAAAAGATAATAATTCGGGTTTTAATTTCAATATGTCGATAGTTTCTCTCTGAAAAAATAATTCACTTTGAAAGTAGGCTTGTTCAGCAAAGAATATTTTTTTTAATATCCCAAAATCTAATATTATTTCGGGGCGTTCATTGGATTCTTTAATTGTAGTAACAATTTTTTTTTGAGCTAAGAATGACATGAGTCTATAGATTCGGTAATAAATAGCCCTTTCCCATCTAGGACTATTACTATTGATTATTTTGGCTTTTATTCCTGTAAAAACTGATTGAAGTTCGCTAAATCCTAGTAGTATGAGTTCTTCTTCGGATCTGCATAATTGACGAAGCGCTGCGTACTGAAATATCTGATTGCCCAATCGACCTGATTGCTGAAAAATTAGCATCGTAAATGTCAAGAGAAATATCGTTTTATTTTATTTAATGCCCTTGTCAATATATTTGTATTTGTATTTAATTGGGTAGAAGCATGGCTTGGATTAGTAGAGATAAACTTAGACGTAATTCTATCTAGATCGAGTTGGCTCAAAATGCGATCGCGGCTAGCAATTATATTTCCATAGTTAGCATATTCTGGGAATATTTCGTCAAAAGAATGAAGACTGGATAAATCATAAACTTTTGCAGAGAAGTCAGGAGCAGAATCGATTAAAATTATTTCCTTATAATCTAGAGTCCGCAAAGTTTCCAAACATTTAAGAGTACTGCTATAAATATCAGGAGTCCATCCACCTTGCTTGCTAGATTTGAGATCGCCTCCCCCATACTCAAACATTAAAACTAGTGGCAATAGTATATCGGGAATATCTAATAACTGATTAATTACATCAATTTCCGTCCCTTCAATATCAATTTTTATGCAAGTGATCTTATTTACTATTTCTTGCTTGAGAAGGGTAGGTAAGGTCATTGACATAACTTGTTTAGATTTATTTTCAATTCCCCACCAATCTGAACGAGTTGAGCAAAGATTGGTGTTTTCAGAGCCTTTCCAATTGCCCATATAAATGCTAACCATCCCATCTGTCTCAGTGATACAGCTTTCCCATAATTTGATGCCCTCGCGATCGCAAATTTGTTTTAGTTCGTCATTGGGGACTGGCTCAACGGCGATCGAAGTAAACCCTAGCTGTTTAAAAAGCAAGCAGTAAAAAGCAAATGTGCCTACCCCAATATCGATGGTTAAACCCGATCTATCACTATCAACTTCGGGGAGAATATGATTTAGTAAAGCGAAACAGCACTCTTCAACATGCATTATTTTTGGCTCTTAGCAATTTTTCCATCCCCCAAACTATTAATTCAATACCGCAATCCCTATCTAGTTGACTCAGAGGATACTCGTTCTTAAATAATACTACGCCATCGATCCTTTGCTTAAAGTCTTGCCCAGACATCTGATTGCTATCCCAAGTGTGGCTGGCAAAATTACAGAGTAAATAGCCTCGTTGAGATTTTTGGATAATTTTTTCCATATATACATCTTGAATTTCCCGTTTGATCTCGCTAAAGGCATAGTTACTAATTACTAAATCATACTCATTGTTATGGCTTAACTCTTCTTCAGTTAGGTATTCTACGTTAGGTACTGAAAGGTCATTTAAAAATCTTTTGCTAAGTTGCAAGCATGGTTGTAGATCGATCAATGTATAGGAATTGACGTTATAAAAATCAGAAATTATTTTGCAAAGTCCACCATATCCACCACCAATTTCCACAATGCGTTTGCCATTTAAGTCACCGAAAAAATGTAGCAAATCGCTTAAAACATTAATGTATCTTAAGGTTGTGGGAGAGAAACTATACTTAGGAGAAAAAAAACTATGTTTGTAGGGAAAAGTGTTTGGAGAACCGACTTTTTCGCTAGACACAAAATTTTGCAGGTAATTTGCTAATTTGCTTTGTTTGGAAAGAGCAAGCTGTAGATAATCTTTCCCAGCTTGTTTGGATACAGTTTCCACAATCTTTGTATAGACTGGATGCCTTCTGAAACTGTTATAGATAAAATCGGTGTTAGCTGCTTGAAAGCAGAAATCTGGATATTCTCCATCGTCCGAGCAACTGCTTCTGCATTCCATAGTTTCGATTTCACTCACTATAAACTAATATCAATAAACTAATATATTAAACTTGGACAATGAACTAAGTACTTCAGCATAATTAAAATCCAGATCTAAAACC
>NZ_SELU01000092.1:0-15418 GCF_006861605.1 Pseudanabaena sp. UWO310
GATTGGTATCTTATTCTCTCGCAAGTCCCTTATTGCTATTTATTGCTATATAAGTAATTCTACTCATAAAGAAAACTAACTAAAAAATCTGACAAAATAACTGAAAAGAGGTACCTTGAATCGGCTTTAATTAGAAGTGCGATCGTCAAAAAAGAATAGGAATTCACGGCATAAACATGGGAATTGCACGGCGACAATTCTTGCAAGCTAGTCTGACCAGTCTGATCGGATGGCAATTTCTTACTCGCGATCGCGTGGCATTTGCTGCCGAGCAATATGTCCGTCAAGCAAATGGACAGCAACGCAAGCGAGCGTTATTAATTGGTATCAACCAATACGAAGCAAAAGAAGATAGTAACGCAGGATGGCTTCCTTTACAGGGCTGCATCAATGATGTGGAATTACAAAAGGAATTATTGATTTATCGCTTTGGATTTGCCCCACAGGATATAGTCACTTTGACCGATCTAGAAGCCACCCGCAATAATATTAGTAACGCTATTTCCGAACATTTAGTCGCACAGACCCTACCCGATGACTTGGTAATCATTCACTTTAGCGGTCATGGTTCGCGGCTAGGAAATTACAATACCCTCGTCCCCGTTGATAGTGGCTTGCCACAAAATCTCGAAAATTTGCAGGATATTACGGAACAGGAATGGCAGGGTTGGCTACAGGCGATCGCTACTGATCACCTGTTAAGCATTGTCGATGCAGGTTTCTATTATCCAAATATGTCCGAACTCGGCAATTTCCGTTTGCGATCGCGAATCGGATTAAAAAACTGGCAACCAGAAATAGAAAAGACGGAAAAGCCCCTCCTCTTGTCCCCCGAACCGAAGGGTACTAATTTACGAGCCGCATCAGGCGAAATGCTTTGCGCCGATGCCCAATGGTCTGGCTTTAGTAGCGGTGCATTTACCTATGCCTTGGTACAACAACTCTGGCAGATCGTTCCCGCCACCACAGTCCATGTAGTGATGAGTGATCTCGCTACTACCCTCGATCGCCGCGCACTACACAACGATAACCTCAGCATCGATAAGCAGGTGGCCGCTATGTGGGGAATTGAGGCAAGCAAACAGAAAACGATCCCCAAAACGACCTTCGCCGAGATGTTACCAATTCCCGAATTTGGCTCTGATGGGGTGATTACCAGCGTCACGAGCGATCGCCACAGCGCCGAAGTATATCTTGCAGGTTTACCGATTGCCGTTTTGAGCAATTATGAAGTTGGTTCGATCTTGAATGTGATGGCATCGTCCATCATTCCCAATCCAATAAATGAAAAATCAAATGAAAAATCAAATAACAAATTAAATAACAAATCAAATAACAAATCAAATAATGACAATAATGCCGTTACAGATACCGCCCCCAAGAGACTGCCGATCATAGCGCCCAATCCTCAAGCAACTGTTCAACTTAAATCACGCAATGGATTTAACGGCAAAGTTGAAATTTTAAGCGATCGCAATAACAATCAACCACTAGAAACGGGGCAATTGCTCCAAGAGGTCATGCGTGCAGTTTCCCATAATGTCAAATTAGCGATCGCCCTTGATAACGGCTTGAGCAAAATTGAACGGGTGGATGCTACTAGTTCCTTCTCCACCTTGCCCAACATGTTTGGGGTAAACGCTAACGAACAATGTGCTGATTGTCTCTTTGGTGTCCAATCCGCAAGCTATGGCTTATTTACCGTTGGGCATACGCCAATCCTCGGTTCCTTCGGCTCCGTCGGTGAGTCCGTAGGAGTCGCAATTAAACGTTTACAGCCCTTTCTCGAAAGCCTCCTCGCGGCAAAACTGATTCGCGTTACAGAAAATCAAGCATCGACCCATCTCGAGGCTCGTGTTACCCTCAAGGCAACCATTGGTGTCGATGAGCGCTTAGCGATCCTCGCTAGCAAATCGGCTGCGCGGGCTGCGCTCATTACTAAAAATCTTATTAGCAATTCCGTTCGCACCAAACCCATTAACATTGGCGATCGCCTCGAATGCCAAATTGAAAACTTTAGCGAATATCCTTTATATACAAGAATTTTTTGTCTCGATCCGCGCAGTAAGATTCTCACCCCTAACTTTTCTACGCCTCCCTACGCCAGCGATGGCATTATAGCCCCATCGGAAACCCTAACCATCCCCAATCCCAAATTACCAATGAGTTGGGCGATCTCCGCACCGAAGGGGATGGTGGATGTCTATGTGGTAATCAGCCGATCGCCACTTCTACAAGTGGCAAAGATTTTAGAAACATCCCAGCGCCAAGCCTCCTCTCTCAGTGGCTTGATTGCACTTCCCAACCCATTACAAGTCGCTCAGGCTCTACTCGAAGATCTCGATCGCGCAGGGAAGCCATCGGACTTGGGAAACTTCAGCAATATCAGCAATACATGGATGCTCGATGTTCAACAATGGGCAACTTTCAATTTCAGTTATCAAGTCGCATAATTTATCGCTGGAGCCAAATGTATTACCCAACAAAATCAAAAATTACTTCTCTACCTACGGATACAGGCGGCTATCCCTACGTTTTCGCTCTAGCAACCTTAAGCCAACGTTTCTATAATGACTTTAGTAACAAATTGTAAATAAAAAAATGGCTGTTAAAAAAGAAGATCCCAAGCGATCGCGGGCAAGACTGATTGGCAATGTCCTATTGCTGATCGGTGCAGGATTGCTCATAATAAACATCTTTTTACCAAATCTATTTGCCCCACCAGTGGCGCGAGTTCCCTATAGTTTATTCGTCCATGAAATCGAAGAAGGACATGTCGCAAGGGTATATATCGGACAAGACCAAATCACCTATCAATTAAAGGGTGTCACCCCTGATATCCCTGGTGACGTGATTTCCACCACCCCAATTTTTGACTTAAATTTGCCTGAGCGACTCGAAAAGAGTGGGGTCGAATTTGCTGCCGCACCTGTCCAGAAATCAGGCTGGTTCGGCACATTACTGAGCTGGGTAATTCCCCCCTTAATTTTTGTTGGTGTCTTCCAACTGTTCAGCCGCAACGGTGGCGGTGGCGCTCCTGGTGGCTTGCAGATTGGCAAGAGCAAGGCAAAAGTCTATGTCGAAGGCGAAGCAACTAAAACCATGTTTGCCGATGTGGCTGGTGTTGATGAAGCCAAGCAAGAACTTCAAGAAATTGTGCAGTTCCTGAAAACTCCTGAGAAATACACCAAAATCGGGGCGAAGATTCCTAAAGGCGTATTGCTAGTAGGTCCTCCTGGAACTGGTAAAACTCTGCTTGCTAAAGCTGTAGCTGGGGAAGCAGGTGTTCCCTTCTTCAGTATCTCTGGTTCGGAATTTGTGGAACTCTTCGTTGGTGTTGGTTCTTCCCGCGTCCGCGATTTGTTTGAGCAAGCCAAGAAACAATCGCCTTGTATCATCTTTATCGATGAACTTGATGCGATCGGTAAGGCACGTTCTAGCGGTGGTATGTACGGCGGTAACGATGAACGCGAACAAACTCTCAACCAACTGCTCACGGAAATGGATGGTTTTGGAGTAGATGGAACGACAGTAATCGTTCTTGCTGCCACCAACCGTCCTGAAACCCTCGACCAAGCCCTACTACGTCCAGGCCGTTTCGATCGCCAAGTCTTAGTCGATCGCCCCGACAAGAGTGGACGCTTAGCAATTCTCAAAATCCACGCTGCTAAAGTCACCCTCGACAAAAGCGTTGACCTAGAAACGATCGCTACTCGTACTTCTGGTTTTGCGGGGGCTGACCTTGCTAACCTCGTCAATGAGGCTGCTCTCCTTGCCGCTCGTGCTGGACGCGAAACGGTCTTACTTGAAGACTTTGCTGAAGCCGTTGAACGTGTAGTTGCGGGGCTAGAAAAGAAGAGTCGCGTTCTCAATGAGAACGAGAAACGGATCGTCGCCTATCACGAAGTTGGTCATGCTCTCGTCGGAGCGCTTAACTCCAGTAGCGGCAAGGTTGAGAAAATCTCAATCGTGCCTCGCGGTATGGCAGCTCTCGGCTACACCTTGCAACTACCAACGGAAGATCGCTTCCTGTTAAGCAAAGAAGAAATCGAATCCCAAATTGCGACTCTCCTCGGTGGAAGATCAGCAGAGGAAATCATCTTTGGTAGCATCACTACTGGCGCGTCGAACGATCTCCAAAGGGCTACGGAACTCGCAGATAAGATGGTGACTAGCTACGGTATGAGCGAAGTTTTGGGGCCCCTTGCCTACCAAAAGCAACAAAATCAATTCCTTGGTGGTATGGAGATGGCTCGCAACGTTAGCCCTGCAACTTCGGAAGCGATCGACAAGGAAATCAAAGCGATCGTCGAAAATGCCCATGCGAAAGCCCTAGCGATTCTCAATGCAAATCGTGATCTGCTAGAGTCCATCTCTGAGAAGCTCTTAGAAACAGAAGTAATCGAAGGAGAATTCCTCACTGGTTTACTAGCCCAAGTTAAACCCGCTGAAGTTAACGTATAGTAATCTCTTTAATACCAATTCCCAAAATGGCGTTGCCATTTTGGGAATCTCAAAACCTTACTGGGTTTGTTTTTTAATTCACTGAAGTGTTGGCTCACTTCAATGAATTGGTATAAAAAGCAAAAAGCCGCGCTTGGCGCGGCTTTTTGCTTTTTAGGATACGCAATACTTATCAGTTGTCTGCACGGACTTGACCTCGATCGCCGCACCTGTATCGATCACAAATTCACTCAACCCAATTTCACTTTTGGGATTACCCCAATCGTAGGTATAACCCATCCTTGTCCAAGGATAGCCACCTGTGGCGTTATAGGACTGAGATCTTAACTTCTCAAACCACTGGAGATAGGAGAGTTTGATAGTCGCATCAGGAGATGGCGGTATCTGGGTGAATTCACCAAAGGCAGTTCGATCCGTGATTTCGGCATCAGCACTAGGGCGAAATAGATTCTCTGGACTGACCCAAAATTCCACAAAACGGGTTTTTCCATTATTGGGAGGTAAGCCCAATAGTTGCTCTAAACGCAGCGTGCGATCGCTCTGATTCGTCACATCTTTTAATTTTTCTTTGCAGAAGTTTTGCAATTCTGGAGCCACCGTTACCCATGTTTGGCGAGATGTCGTGATTGGCTGACCGACTTGATTATCATAGCCTGTATAGTTTGTCCAAGTGGCAACCAGTAATTTGTCCTTAGGAGCAGTTTTGTTTTGCCAGATTAAGAACTTGTTGTCTTTAGTGATTGCCACTAGATCTTGGGAAACTTCATCTAGTTCGGCAACCTTGGCATCCGCAACTGCGAGATTATACTTACTGATTAAGTCTGCGGGAATAGTTTGGGAATATAGTCCTTGGGGTATCTGAAATACGACAAGGGTAAAAGTAGCGATCGCCAGTAACATCAAGACAATGGCTTTAACTGAAACCTTAAAATTGAAGCCAGACCTCAAACCAGACTTCAAACCAAAATTCAAATTAGTTCTCTGCATGATAAACCGAATACTTAGTTAAGATTAGTGAGGGAAATTACAGCGCTTTGCGCTCAAAACCAAACCAAGAAAAATTTTGAAAGCGTTGCTTCGCAACGCTTTCAAAATTTTTCTTGTGGTTCGTTTGATCGATAATTGCTGTAGGATTAATTTTACTCATATCGCTCTCATCCAAGTAAAATGCGGCTAAGATTCGTAACGATTAGCAATACTCCTGACATAAAAAACCGCACAACCTGTAGCGCACGCGCCGCGTGCGCTACAGGTTTTGGTTTTTTATATTTAATTAAGCCCACTTACTTAGCGATCGCCATAGGAACAAAGAACATCGTTATTTAGTCATAATCGCAAGAACTCTATATGACATCCCCTAGAGGCGTTTATGAGCGCTCAATACAATTTAAAATTGGCAGTTTCATCTGTCAGTATGCCGCTGAGTATAGCGATCGCATCTTTGATCGCCAGCCCTAGCTATGCCTATTCGCTATATCAAACAAACAATCAAACAAGCAATCAAACAAACAATCAACCTCAGTCTCAGGTAAACGCAAATCAAATTGCTCAAGTATTTCGCTCGACCTTAAGCTTGCCTGTGGGACAAACGATCGCTACCAAAATCAATCGCCAAGACACTCTCTACATTGCCAAGGGAGAAACCGTTAATGCCAGTCTATTAGTTGCCCAAGATATCACAGCCACAAATGGCACAGTCCTCATACCTGCGGGGGCAGTAATCGAAGGACAATTTGTCCCAGCAGAAGGTGGCTCGAAATTTGTCGCCCAAAAATTTACTAGCCGTGGTGCAACCGTCAGACTGCAAGCCGAGTCAGCCCTGATTAATGATGTCAAAGATCCCCGTGAGACTAATACAGGTGCAATTCTGACCGACGCTGGTATCGGTGGAGCCGCAGGAGCAGTTCTAGGCGGTGTATTTCGGGGTGGCGTTCATATTGAAGATGTTCTTGGCGGCGCAGCAGCGGCGGTATTAATTGGTAACGTTACAGCCCCACAGGTAACCGTAATTGAACCCAGTACCGTAGTCAATGTCATCACCAAGCAAACTATCACCTTTGCAGTCAGAGATGATTATTAAAAGAACGTGAGTTCGGGATAATTGGAAATGGGATTTGAGAAAGGGCTTGCTACGCAAGCCCTTTCTCAAAGTCTAAAATTAAAAGCCTTGCTAAGCAAGGCTTTTAATTTTGGGATTTTAAAATTTGCCAGCTTAACCCGAACTGACGTTTTATAGCTACAGTCACTTGACTTAGGACAAATCAAACCCCAAGAATTGAATGGCGGCGCGAAGTGCCGCCATTCAATTCTTGGGGTTTATATCCTAGTGCAATTGGCGACAGCTATATACTAGTTGGTAGGATTCCAATCATCTCTAAACCCAGACCAACATGGATACGATTCGGCAGCCGCGACCAAAGATTGGTACTTTTGATAAATTACGACAAGCTTCAGAATTTACCGTGGCGGGAGTTGAAGATTCGATTCCGTTGCGCGTCCTAGTCCAAATCTTTGTATTTATCAGCATTGGAGCCATGGACTCGGTAGCGAGTTCCAACAATAGTATCTGGGCAATACCTCTTAGTGCGATCGCCGCAGTCTGGGCATGGTATGCAAGACGCACACGCAATATCCTTGTGAAATTATTCATTGCGATCGCGATGATTGCCATGCTGGTGATATTTCTCAACGATATCGTCCGCCAAACCGAAGAAACCAGACTATTACTAGCGAGATTATTAATTCAGCTACAGGTTTTACATAGTTTTGACCTACCGCGTCGCAAGGATTTAGGATATTCGATTGTGATCGGATTGATCCTGATGGCTCTCGCGGCTACCTTAAGTCAAACGATGATTTTTGCCCTCTGGCTGATGGCCTTTTTATTGGTGGGGCTGCCAATTTTATTGCTCGATCACCGATCGCGTTTAGGGGTTAAGACGGTCGGGTTTGAACCAGAAAAAATAGGCGTATCCCTATTACCTCTATCGGGGCTACTGGCGATCGTCTTGGTACTGGGCTTGACTATATTTGCATTTTTACCCCGTTTACCAGGATTTCAGTTACGCAACTTCCCCGTAAGTGTAAATTTATCGGTGCAAAGACAAATTCCGAAGGGAGGAATTTTGTCGCGACAGCAGCAACAGCAGCAGGGGAAAAATGGCAATGGCAATGGCAATGGGGGAACTGGCACTGGTGGTACTAGCAATGGTGACTCGGACACATTGCCACCATTGTTTGCCCCCGAAATTGAGACGGCTTCCTCTGATGCCAAACAACTAAACAAAAAACGCAAACCCGAATTAATGATGCGCGTGCGATCGCAAGCGGAACTGTTTTGGCGAGTGATGGCCTACGACCAATTCACGGGGAAAGGTTGGCGCATTTCCCGCAATGATCCGCAGCAAATCCGCACGGTGAAACGCAATCCGCTCAATTATGAATTTTCACTACCAATTCCCACCTATATATCGATTGGTGCGCCAAAACAATTAGTCAAACCCCTCGCCAGTCAGGAGGTAGTCCAAACCTATACGATCGTATCGCCAAATTTTCCGAACCTCATCCCTGCGGCCGCAGTGCCCAACCAGATCTTTTTTCCAAGCGAAGAATTGGATATCGACCAAGAAGGAATGCTGCGGGGACCAGGGGCTTTGCCTGAAGACCTGACCTACACGGTAATTTCCAACGTTGTCGAGCGTAATCCCAAATTATTACGACAATCATCGGGGGAATATCCGCGCTCAATCCGCAATTATTATCTCCAAGTTCCCACAAATCTATCCCCAAGGGTACAGGAGACTGCGCTGAGTTTCTTAGCAAGTGCTCGTGATGCCGAGAGCAAACCGATCGCCTTAGACAATAACTACGATCGCGTGGTACAGATCGCGCAAAGCCTCAAGCAAAACTATGCGATTAAGCCCCTTGGATTTGACGAATCTAAGGGCGATCTCGTATCGCAATTTGTCGAGGGAGGGGGTGGCGAGGAAAGCCATTTTGTTTCGACTATGGCAATCATGCTGCGATCGCTGGGCATTCCTAGTCGTTATGTAGTTGGTTTTGCCTCAGGAAAATTCAACCCATTCACGGGGCTTTATGAGGTGCAAAACATTGATACGCAATCAATGGTAGAGGTTTTCTTTCCCCCCTATGGATGGATCGCCTTCGATCCCGTCCCCAATCGCCCCATATTTCCCCCATCGATCGAAAATAACCGTACCTTTGGTGCAGTGCAAACCTTTTGGAGTTGGATTGCCCAATTTTTACCGAGTTCTGTTAATAACTTTTTTAATTGGTTATTTGATAGTATCGGCAAATTTGTGGGCGGTGTCATCAATTGGCTGGCCGAGATGGGCTGGATCGGTATTGCCTTTGGTCTGGCGATCGCCTTTGGCTTTGGGATCGGTGGTTGGGCTTTATGGCAATTCATAATCTGGTGGTGGCAACGCCAAAGATTGCAGCAAATGCCGATCCCGCAACGTACCTATCGCCAAATGCTCCAATGGCTATCGGAACAAGGCAAACCCAAATCGCCGCACCAAACCCCTCAAGAATATGTGGAAAGTCTTAGCGATCGCCTTTCCGATCGCCAAGCGGCGGCGATCGCCCAGATTACCCAGATCTATCAAGATTGGCGCTACGGCAATCGAGCGATCGGCTATGACTTATCGGCAGAGCTAAAAAGACTGCTCACCCAATTAAAATCAAAGGTGTAATAAGTTTTTAGGCTTTATAGCAAGTTAAGAAATGGCGTAGCCATTTCTTAACTTGCTATAACAAGACTGGCGGCAACTATAAAGATTTGTGATTTTATTACAAAATCTTAGCTGATTCACCGCTTTTGGTAGACTAGACTGCGAATATATTAAATTTTTTATTTTAATCATGAGTGTAGTTATTCAAGTTTTAGAAAGAGCCGACGAAGAACTCCGTTATCCCAGCATTTCCGAGTTACAAAGCGTGCAAAACTTTCTTTCCACTGGTGCTCAAAGAGTGCGGATTGCCACAATCTTGGCAGAAAGCGAAGCCAAAATCGTCAAAAAAGCAACCGAAGAACTATTTAGAATTCATCCCGATTACATTTCCCCTGGTGGCAATGCCTATGGACAAAAGCAACGTAACCAATGTCTGAGAGATTTCACTTGGTACATCCGTCTTACCACCTATGGGGTATTGGCAGGCGATAAAGAACCGATCGAGAAAATTGGCATTATCGGCGTGCGTGAAATGTATAACTCCCTCGGCGTACCTTTAGTTGGCATGGCTGATGCTATTCGCTGCCTCAAAAGTGCTTCTTTAGCTTTGCTCAGCAAAGAAGACGCTTCTACCACCGAACCTTACTTCGATTACATCATTCAAGCAATGTCCTAGAAAAATGTCTTAGAAATCCGAGGAAGACGCATAGCGTCTTCCCAAACATGAATTATAAACCCCAAAATACAAGTGGCGGCGCAAAGCGCCGCCACTTGTATTTTGGGGTTTGAGTTTTCCTTCGCGTTATACCAAAGCTCAAAATGGCGTAGCCATTTTGAGCTTAGCTACTTACTTGAATTTGTAATTCTAAGAACTCACGAATCCGCTTAATTTGGAATTCCCTAGCATAATCGAGAACTTGCTCGGAAAAGGGAATAAACTGGGAATTAGTTTCCTGTAAAAGAGTAACTTCTTCTTGAATAGCCAAAATATCCCCCATGCGAGCCAATTGAAGTAACTTCTCTACGGCGCAGTTGGGCGGCAACACCAAGGGGGAACTCGTAGCATCAATTTTAGATTTATAACTATTGGTAAGGGAAGGCTCAGAACTACTGAGATCTTCGTATTTCCATTCCAAATGAAGTAGCGATCGCATGACCTTAAAAAGAGCATCAGGATCGATTGGCTTGGCAATAAAATCATTGCAGCCCACCGCAAGACTCAGACTGCGATCTTCGTCAAAGGCACTGGCGGAAACCATCACAATAGCTGTCTTCTGAAACATCGGTAACTGTCGGAGTTGCTTTGTCGTTTCATGACCATCAAGTTCGGGCATGACCATATCTAACAAAATCAGATCGGGAGCGAAGCTTTTCGCTTGAACGATACAATCACTACCATCGATCGCTTCGGCAACCAGAAAATCTAGGGGAGTAAGTAAATCGTTCAACACCATGCGATTCTCGGTCTTGTCATCGACGATCAAAATTTTGCGCCGAGCGCCATAATAGCCAGAAATCGAGCGGCTATCGATAGCCAAAGACTGAGAATAATGAGGAACTTCAAACAGTTCAATCTCAAACCAGAAAGTACTTCCTTCATGCAAACGGCTTTCCACATGCAGTTTTCCGCCCATCATCTCCACTAATTTTTGGCAAATTGGCAAGCCTAAACCCGTCCCCGAATAGCGTCGGGCGCGATCGCCCACCTGTTGAAAAGGCAAAAAGATATCTGTCAATGTGTCAGGAGCAATGCCCACCCCCGTATCGGCAATCTCAAAACGAATTTTGTAATTATTCAATTCCGAGGCTCGAGCACTTACCAACAGAGATACGCTGCCATGATCGGTAAATTTAACGGCATTCCCAAATAAATTAATCAGGACTTGACGCAAGCGCTTTTCGTCACCATACATGGTATTGGGCAAAGCGGTTAGGGGTTGATAGATCAGCTCCACATCCTTAGCCCGTACCTGTAGTTGAAACATATCCGTAATGCTTTGCAGTAATTTCGGAAGCTCGAATTCACTGGGATTAAGTTCGAGTTTCTTAGCTTCAATTTTAGAAAGATCGAGAATATCATTGAGCAAAGTCAACAAATGTTCACCACTGCGCTGAATGATTTCTAATCCTTCCTGATGTTTATTGGGGTCGTAGCTGCGCTTGAGGATTTGCGCGTAGCCCAAAATTCCATTTAATGGAGTCCTCAACTCATGGCTCATATTGGCAAGAAATTCGCTCTTAGCGCGATTTGCCGTATCCGCAATTTCCTTAGCAGATTGCAGTTCTTTTTCGGCTTGTTTGCGATCGGTAATATCTGTCCCGACGGATAGAATTTCGATTAACTTACCGTGATCGTCATAGATGGGTTTATTTGACCAAGTTACCCACACATGCCGCCCATCTTTACAGATGTTGCCATTCTCCTTAAGTTGATATTTTTCAGGCGCACTGCATATTTCCGCAATCATGTTGCGGAGATCTTCTCCTGAAATATCCTGAGATGAGACGACAGTATCTAGTATATAGGTACCGATAATCTCCTCTAATTCATAGCCAAAAAATTTCAAGCCATAATCGTTTAAGAAACAAATCTTTCCTTGGGTATCCCAGCGGAGAATGATACAGTTAGCCGATTCGACCAGATCGCGATATTTCTTTTCACTCTCTTTGATATTCTCTTCGATGAGCTTGCGATCGCTAATATCTTTAAGGGCATAGATCGCAAAAACTTGACCACCAAATTCGATGCTTTCAGAAGAGACTAAGCCCGTAATTTTCCTGCCATCCTTAGTCAGAAACATCGCCTCAAAGTTAGCCACCCGCTTATTTACTTCCAAAATGGCTAACATGCGATCGCGATCTTGCAAATCGACCCACAGATTTAAATCCGTTGGATTTACGCCGATCGCCTCCTCTCGACTATAACCCGTAATTTCCGTCCACTTATCATTGACATCAATATGTTTATAGGTATCAGTCGAGAGTAAAGCCATCCCATCGGGACTAGAACGGAATGCCTTGGCAAATTTTTCTTCCGATTCTCTGAGGGCAGCTTCCGTGAGTTCATGTTCGAGAATTTCCTGTTGGAGGGCTTGAGTACGTTCGTCAACCTTTTGCATCAGTAGATGCGAATATTCCTCTAGTCGATTGTGAGATTTTTTCAATTTGCGGCTCATCTGATTAAAGGAACTTGCTAGTATGGCAAGCTCCTTCACCAAACAAGAATATTCAACTTTTTGATCTAGATCACCTTCGGCGATCGATTGACTAGCAAGGCTCAATTGGGTGATCGGACGGGTAATCCACTTCGCGGCAATAACTCCCAATATTGTGGTCAGCCCTAGAGCCACCATGCATAAAAACATCGTGGAACGTGTATTCTCTTTGATTTGTGACATAAAGTCAGATTCAGGCACCACCACCACGATTTGCCAACTCAGTCCAAAGGTATCGTTGAGTTTACTAACCTGAAGAAAGTACTTTTCTCCATGGAAATAAATAAATGATTGTTGAATTTGATCATCAATTTGATTGGGATATTCCTTCAAACTTGCAGCAGCAATACGAGTTAATTCATCTTGGCTTTGAATTGCGAGAAGTCGATCAGATTTCCTATCTTTAATAGATATGGCTACATCAGCATTAGAACTTGCCACCAATCTACCCGATGGTTCCATGATGAAGGTCTGTCCGCGATCGCTAACCTTGGTATTCTGTAAGAATTGATTAATTTCCCCTAGTAAAATTGATATGCCTAACACCCCTTGAAATTCGCCATTAGGGGCATAGATTGGTTTTACAGCCGTGATCGCAGGTTCCTCAGTGATCACATCGGTATAGACCTCACTCCAGATATCACGTTTTGACTTGATCGCATTCTGATACCAAGAGCGCTCACGCAAATCAAAGCCCCGTCGGGCTAAGAGGATGATCTGCGATCGTCCGAGTTCATCGGTCATGGAAGTGATCAGAGAATTCTCCACAGCCAACATATTACGGATGCGCCTTGCTCCTAAGTATTGATCCGCAGTGTTTGCCACAAAAATATTGCTAATCTGGGGAAAACTCCGCAGTTGCTTCCAAAATTGCATTTGGATTCTTTGTTCCTCATATCCGCCTTTAATATTTTCTAAATCAATACTATTGGAATTGAGATTATTGAGAATATAGGGAAGTTCTAAATAGGAATGCAGACGGGTTTTAACTTGTTCGGTAACTTTATTGCGAAGTTGATTGGAAATCTGTTTGACAGCATCATGCCCGTTACGAAACGATAACCACCCAATCAATCCCACAATGCCAAAAGTACTTACTAAAAATAGCACGATAATCAACATACTTAAGGGCAAATGAAAGCCCTTCCTACCCTTACAAACCGTATTGAGGCTATTGTTTACCCCTGAGGCAGTGGTTATCGTCGGAATGGAAGAATGAGGAGGAAGCGCTGTCATAGTTGATTGTCCAGTTGATTGACCAGTTAATTGCTCAATTAATTACTTAGTTAATTACTTAGTTAATTACTTAGTTAATTACTCAGTTAATTACCCAGTTAATTACCCAGTTAATTACTCAAAGCCAAGTCTTCTCAATGTTAACTTGCGACTTTGCCAAACTTGGGGTTCTTGAGGAGAAATTTGGATCGCCCGATCGTAGGAAGCGATCGCTTCTTCCAGCAGCCCTAAACCACTGAGCGCATTTCCCCGACTATACCAAGCAAAATGATCGTCGGGATTAATTTCCAAGGCGCGGTCATGACTGGCGATCGCACCTTCATAGAGTTCCAACTTACTCAACACCAATCCGCGATTGTTCCATGCATAGTAATCGTCAGGACGTAGTTCGAGAGCTTGGTCGTAGCTCGCGATCGCTTCAGTATAGTTTCCCCATTGTTCGAGGGCTTTAGCGCGACTATACCAAATTTGATGATCGTAGGGTTTATATTCTAGGGCGCGATCGTAACTGGCTACCGCTTCACCATAACGTCCAATGCTTTCAAGGGCATAGGCATGACTAAACCACCCCTGCACGTAGTCGGGTTTTAGCGCCAGCGCCTTTTCGCAATGCTCGATCGCCTCTTCATATCTACCAAGGACGCTACAAACTAAGCCTTTACCTCCATAGGAATAGTAATAATCGGGCTTATAGGAAAGGGCAATATTGTAGCTATTGATTGCTTCTTCATAGCGTCCTAGCATACTCAAAGAAGTACCAAGGTTATGCCATGCCGCATAAAAATCTTCTTTATAATTAATCGCCTGACGGTAATTTTCTACCGCCTCTTCGTGGTGACTGCAAAGATCGAGCGCGACAGCACGATTGTACCAAGCCAAATGGTTATCAAGGCGAATCTGCAAAGCCAGATCGCAATTGAGGATCGCTTCTTGACAGCGATTGCCCGCAACTAATAGCCCCCCCTGCTCCAACAATAACTCGATCCTTCGTTCAGAAATCAAGGGCTGAGCGGCAATGAGTTTTTGCAGATCGTCAAATTTGCGATCGCGTTCTTCTTCGGTGATTTGAGCATAGGTCTCATAGCGATCGTCACTTACCCAGCGGAAAGTCTCCTGACGCATCAACTCCATATCAGTGGGAAACTCAAACACCTCCACATTGTCACCCAAAAATTCGGGATGACTATTAACAAAAAATTTGAGGGCAAATAGGGGCAATAAGAATACAAAACAGATGGAGAAACTCTCTTTAAGTTTCGATTGCAACTGGAGAAGATGAGCCAATGGACGGGGAATAGCAGTCAACTTGGCATTCAATTCGCGATTCTCAGGATGATCGACTTTATTCTCTAAAAACTCTTCGATACCAGTAATAAATAAGAGATTCGCCTCATGTAAATCTGGCTCATTGAGAATCATTTCGTAAAAGTCAGGAATTGGACGATCTAGCCTCAATACAAAAATCTTTTGATTGGTGATATCTGTCCTCGTCCTTTTGATAATTTGTTCACCTTCCGCAGGCGAACAACGGACAAACAGCATTCCAAAATCTTGTTTGTGCCTGAGCAAACCCAGTAACTGCTTATATTCGGTCTCTGGATTTTTTAGAGCATCTTTGTCCCAAGCGTTTCCAGTGTATTGCATGGCTCTCCCATTTGACTGAATACTAGAACCAATCATACCAAAGTTATAAAATTCTGTTGCGATCGCATCGCTCAGCAATTGCAACTATGGCTGTCGCCCAATTTATTAGTACATAAAACCCTAAAACCTGCGGCGCACGCGCAGCGTGCGCCGCAGGTTTTAGGG
>NZ_SELU01000093.1:0-15014 GCF_006861605.1 Pseudanabaena sp. UWO310
GATATCAAACTTCGGTTATGGTTCAATTTATTGAACTTATAGCTTTTGTATTTACATATGGATTGAACCACAGAAATAAATGTGAAACTGCTTCTATACATTGCTTTTGTTTCCCGACAAGTCTAATTATGAAACTATTCTCGAAGGAGAAGATGCGATTCCATCTTTGCAACGTCAATGTCCAACAGTAACTTACACAAAACTCGGCTGTGTCAATGACGACCCTGATTTTATGACAATCTTAGCAGCACAAATCCACAAATTGAAGCAATGCTTGCTGTTCTTTCTGTAACTACTTTAGCAATAACCGTTATCTTAAATGCGCTCTCCATCCAATAACTGTAATGACTGAAGAAGCAATTAATTGTGCAGATCGTCGCCTAATTAATTCGTAGTTGAAATTTCTAAAGCCCTCAAAAACAACGGAAATCTTTAATATGGAACCAGATTATCTAATTCTCGGCAGTGGTTTATCAGCATTGACCTTTGGGGCTTTGATGGCAAACTCTGGTAAGACTGTGCAGATTCTCGAGGCCCATGAGCATCCTGGTGGTTATGGACATACGTTTACGATGGCGAAGAAATATACCTTTAACGCGCAATTTCACTATGTCTGGGATTGTGGTGAAGGTCAAACCGTCAATCGGGTACTCCATCAATGGGAATCTCAAGCTTTTTTATCGATTACTTCAACTCGATTTCAGCATCAACGGGCATACCGACTTTAGCGAATCCTTTGGAATCATCGATCGCTAGTTTTACACCAAACACCTGCTGTGTCCGATCGCGTTTGAAATAGACATTTTCGGGAGTAAAAGAGGCTTTAGCATCGATCGCCGTTACTGTGGCTTTGAGCGGATTTTGGCGATCGAGATCGGCATCGAGGAATATTAACGCTGATTGACCGATGCGGATTTTGCCGATATCACCTTCAGGAATGAATCCGCGCATATAGACAGACTTGAGATCGACAATCCGTAGGAGCGGACGAGTTGGTAGTACGACCGTACCGAGTTCGATACTGCGAACTGTAACTACGCCGTTAATGGGACTGTTGACGGTGAGGTTATTCAATCGACTTTGGATCAATTGGCGATTGGCTTCGGCGGTTTTGACATCGGCTTGAGCAACAGCCAAGAGACTGCGAGCTTGGTCAGATTGAGCTTGGAGTCTGGCGACTTGAGTGGATTGGCGATCGGGATTGAGCGTAGTGGTTTGGGCTTGTTGCAATTTGCCCCTTGCGATGCCAACGGATTGACGGGCAGCTTCCACAGCTTTTTCACGACTATTCACCGCCGCTAAAGCCGTGTTGTAGGCAGTTTTGGCGAGATCATAGCGTTGGGCAGTTTCTGCACCTTCTTTCGCCAGTTGAGCATAGCGATCGCGATCGACTCTAGTTTGCTCTAATAGCGCTTTTGCCTCTTCCACCCTTGCTTGTTCTTGAGCAACAAAGGCTTCGGCAGTGGAAATCAATCCCTTAGCTTCGGCGATTTTACCTTGGCTATCACCTTCAGCTTGGATCACTCCCAAATTGGCATCGGCGAGTTGATTTTCGACAACAGAAATCTGTAATTCAGATTCAAGTACTCGTTTTTGGGCGGCAACTACCTGCGAGGAAGCAGCTTGAAGTTCAGCACGAATTTCGGCATCATCAAGGCGGACTAATATCTGTCCTTTGGTGACATTATCGCCTTCTCTGACGGTGACTTCTTCTACTCTCCCAGAGGATTTAGTGCTGACATCGGTTTCATAACCTTCGATCCGTCCACTAAAAGCGATCGCATTTTGTGGTTGAGGACGGAAAATATACCAAGTGACAGCACCAATAATAGCGATCGCCCCTAAACTTAAGACAATTCCTAGCCATTTATGTGATTTTGGTGATGGACTATCTTCGGGCAAGGGTTGCTGCATGATGGTGTTATTTTTCTCAATCGCAGGATCATTAGTTGATAATGGGGTCAAATTAAGTTCTGTCATGGGATTATTCCTCCTTCAAATTGGGAAATGTTTAGGTAAGTTGCTTACGATATTGACTAGCACTGACAAATAGAATCGCGGCGGCAAAGGCGAGTAAGGCGATCGCATTTCCCCAGACAACTTCTAGCCCCACACCTTTGAGCAGGATGCCGCGCACAATTACCAGATAGTGATAGAGGGGATTGAACTCCGCCACATAGCGAAAGAACAGAGGCATACTGTTGATTGCGGTCAATGCACCCGACAGAAGAATCAGAGGAATATTCAGAAAGAAGCCAATCAGAATCGTTTGTAATTTGTTTTTGGAGAGGGTGGAAATGGTCAGCCCAATGCCCACACCGATTTGGATGTAGAGCATGGAAACTAGTAGGAATAGCAGAAAATTACCGCGAAAGGGAATTTGAAATACAAAATGACTGGTGGCAAAACAGACGAGCAATGTACCTGTTAATAAAATGGAAATTGGCAAGATCTTAGAAATTAAGATGGAAGTGGAGGCAACAGGAGTCATGAGTAGCTGCTCCAATGTACCTTGATCCTTTTCGCGGACTGCCTCTACAGCAGCAGCTAGAGTACAACTGAGGGTCATAATCGTGCCAATTACTCCAGGCACAAAGAACCAACTATCAACCAATCCAGAATTGTAACGGAAGGTCATTTGCGGTTGACTTAGTTGGACAGGATCGATTAAGGCGATCGCTTGCTGATCCAGCAGGAGATTGGCATTAAAGTTAGCAACGATTTGGGCAATATATCCTTTGGCTAAACCTGACGCATAGGCATTAATTCCATCGATGACGACTTGGACTTCCGCACTTCCCGTTTGCAATAGATCGCGGCTGAAGTTGGGCGGGATTACCAGTCCCGCATCAGCTTTGCCTTGTCCAACTTGCTGGGATAGTTGGGATTGACTATCGGTGTGATAGGTTGGCAAAAATACGCGATTGGCAGTAAATGCATCGGTTAACTCGCGGCTGATGGTGACTTTGTTTTGATCGAGGATACTCAGCTTTAAATTGGCAACATCAGAGTTGAGGACATAACCGAATATGATCATTGTAATAATCGGCGCGATCGTTAGAAATCCTACTAACTGGCGATTGCGAAGTAGTTCCGTCGTTTCCTTAATCAGTAAAGCCCTGAGACGACGATCCCATAAATGCGCCCATAACCGATCTAATCCAAAAATAAACATCATAGAGAACTCCTTCAATCGGATAATTGCATTCGGCGCATTCCTAACCAAGCCAAACCAAACTCCGCGATCGCTAATAGCGCCATGGCGAGGAGTAAATGCCATGTGCCAGCCCAGCCAGAACCACGGACAAAGGCATCGCGACAAAGCTCGATATAGTAGCGGGCAGGGACGGCATAGGACACAATCGAGAAGGGGAATGGCACAGTATTCAGAGGGAATAGGAATCCCGCCAAGAGAAAAGCTGTCAAAACCTTGATCGTGCCAATGCCCTGCACAGCAGCACTTTGGGTTGAGGTAAAAATAGCGATCGCTAAACCTAACTGCACACCTGCCATCAAAAATATGGGTGTTCCGATAATCAGAGGGATAGGATCGCCAGCAAAGCCCACGCCAAAGAGAATATAGCCGCTGAGGATCAGAATAATCGCTTCACCAAGCCCTACCAACACATAGGCAAGGGTTTTGCCCAATAGTAATTCGGCGGCTCCAAGGCTCGTGGCATAGAGTTGCAGAATTGTGCCTTGTTCCTTTTCACGGACGAGAGCGATCGCAATTAACAAGGGCGGAAATAATGCCAGAATTACGCCGTAGGCTCCAGGGACTATAAAGAGGGATTCTTGTCGGCCGGGGTTAAACCAGAGGCGCACCTGTGCGACGACACCGAGTGCCTTGGACTCCAAACCCATTACTGCTTGCAGCCAAGACTGACTGACACCCGCAATACTAAGTTTAATAACCCTTGCATTCACCACATCACTACCATCAACCACCACTTGCAGATTCGTACCACGCCCTGAAATGGCATCATTGGCAAATCCTTGGGGGATCGTAATTTGAGCTATCGCCGTGCCGCGATCGAGTCCATCGGGAAAAGAAGGACTGTGAAATGGTGCGGCAATAAACTGATTAGTGGCATATAGGTGCTCGATAAAGCCACGACTGAGCGAGGTTTGATCGAAGTCCTGAATTGCAAGGGGAATATTTTTAGCTTCTAAACGGATGGCATAGCCGATGATCAGCAAGGCGGCGAAGGGCAGAATAAAAGCGAGGGCAACTCCTAGGCGATCGCGCCGAAATTGTTCTAACTCCTTAAAACATTGACTCATTACTCGATTCATGGCGATGCTCCTCCTGCCCTTTGCACTTCACCAATAAAGGCATCTTCTAAGGAAAAAGGAATGATCTGCATATCGTGAATCTCCAGATTTGCCGATTGCATCAGCGATCGCAATTGCAGAATTTCGCGATCGGGTTCGTCTAAAACCACATGGAGGCGATCGCCAAAAATGGATATGCGCCAAGGCTCAAACTGGGTGCGTAATAGCTCATAACTGTCTTGTACCTGTGTGACAGCAATCTCAAATAATTGCCCGACTTGCGCCGCCTTAATCTCACTTGCCGAACCTTCCGCAACCTTCTGTCCCGAAACCATGAAACACATGCGATTGCATTGTTCGGCTTCATTCATATAGTGGGTCGTCACTAATATTGCTGTACCATTGCGGGCGAAGTCATTAATCAATTGCCAGAACTGCTTTCTCGCTAATACATCCACACCAGAAGTCGGTTCATCCAAAAACAAAATTTCTGGTTCATGCATCACCGATGCTCCAAAGGCAACTCGCTGTTTCCAGCCTCCAGGCAAACTGCCCGTCATCAGTTTTTCCTGTCCTTCCAATCCACAAATCTCCAATACCCAAGCAATTTTCTGCCGTTGTTGTCTTGGTGGAATTCCATAAACGCCGCTATAAAATTCGAGATTTTCGATAATCGTCAAATCATCATAGAGCGTAAATTTTTGACTCATATAGCCAATACGTTGGCGCAAGTCAGCACTGCGTAAATTGCCCTTCTCTCCACCCAAGGAAATCTCACCAGAGCTAATCGGCAATAAACCACAGAGCATTTTGATCGCTGTTGTTTTCCCTGCTCCATTAGCTCCGAGTAGTCCATAGACCTCACCATAGCGAATCTCTAAATTGAGATTTTGCACAGCGCGAAAGTTGCCAAAGGTGCGATTAAGCTGCCTTGCATGGATGGCGATCGCCGCATCAGCAGGATTGGTGATCTGCTCAACCTGTCGCTGTCGTGGAAAGACCACAAACTTAGGAATTGCGCCCTGACTGCGAATCAAATTCACAAATACATTTTCTAAGGTTGGTTCTGATTGGCGAATGGTGGGATCAGGAATTTGTGCCGCAGCAAAAAGCGATCGCACTTCTGCTTCTCCCATCTCTGGTTCACGCACTAACACATCAATGCGATCGCCTAAAACCTGAACATCGACAATTTGGCTACTAGTATTGCCACCATAGGCTTCCACCACATCCAATAGTAAGCGATCGGCTTTCGCTAATTCCGATGTATAAATCTCTAGACGGTGAAGTTTGAGAGCATCCTTTAACTGCTTAGGAGTTCCCATCTGTTTGATCTGACCGTCGTATAACAAAGCAATGCGATCGCAGCGTTCGGCTTCATCCAAATCAGGTGTCGCCACGATAATGGTGATCCCCTGCGCGGTCAACCCTGCCAAAATATCCCAAAACTCCCGCCTTGCAACGGTATCAACACCCGTAGTTGGCTCATCCAGCAGCAATACTTTCGGTTCCGAAATCAACGCACAACAAAGGGCTAACTTCTGTTTCATGCCACCAGATAGCTTTCCCGCAAGGCGATCGCCAAAGCGATCGAGTTGCATCAGTTTCAGATATTTCTGACGTTGTTGCTGAAATCGGCGATCGCTAACTTGGCGAAGACTGGCACTATAGCGCAGATTTTCATCGACACTCAAATCTAAATAAAGTGAAAATTGCTGAGTTAAGTAACCAATTGCATTGCGGACTTTGCGAGGAGTTTGACCAAGGATCTGAACTTTGCCTGCGGTAGCTTCCATTACGCCACCGAGAATATGAAAGATCGTCGTTTTACCTGCTCCATCAGGTCCAATTAAACCAAATAATTCGCCACGATTGATATCTAGATCAATGCCTCGAACGGCAGCAGTTTTGCCATAATGCTTGTACAGTCCCTGTATGTGGATCGGAGGGAATTCCTGTGACAAAGCGATCGAGTTACTCTGGGTATAGATAGACACCATAAGTAAAACTCTACAAATTTATGCGATTATCATACTCCGCAGAAATTTTACCTGAGCTTTTTTAGGATTTTCTTGACTTTACTTTACATGATTTGAATGCATGTCCTTAGCCGCACAGTAGCCATAGTCCGCAATGGCAAAGCTACGACAACGGGATGCACGACAAAGGTAACACAGAGGTATGGGTACTCCGAGAGTGTACAGTCTGTTCTACGTGAAATTGGGCATTAAACTTATATTTTTTTGCCATCGTAAATGTATGCCCAAATCCACCAGCATGTTTATGAGCTTCAAGGATTTGGGCAGTTTTTCCTGAGTGTGCTATCAAAGCGCCAAATGTTAATGCTGATAAACCACTACCAACTATTAAGTAATCAGTTTTCATATGGAGTATTACCAATCATAAAAGCTTTCAACAATTTTTTCATTTGCGAATCCTCATCTATAGCAGTGTAAGTTTTGCTTGGGATATAAAACCCAAAAGATGAGTGGCGGCGCGAAGCGCCGCCACTCATCTTTTGGGTTTTGCTGTCTCCACAATTACACCATCCTGCATATTAATAATTCGTTTAGTCTGCGCTGCAACCGATGCATCATGGGTAACAAGCGCAATTGTTGTTCCCTGTTGATTTAGTTCTGTTAGCAACTTCATAATTTCGCGAGAAGTCTTGGAATCTAATGCTCCTGTTGGCTCATCAGCCAAGACTAGGGCAGGATGATTCACTAGCGCCCTTGCGATCGCAACTCGTTGTTGTTGCCCTCCCGACAGTTGGCTAGGACGATTAGTTAAGCGATCGCCAAGCCCAATCCTCTCTAGTGCTTCAGTCGCAGATTTCACTCGTTCCGAGCGCGATACTTCCGCATAAATCATCGGTAACATAACATTTTCGAGCGCAGTTAATTTTGGTAAGAGATTGAATTGTTGAAACACAAAGCCAATATACTGATTGCGAATATCCGCCAGTTCATCGTCATCCATCGTAGTTAAATCCCGACCATCTAATGTGTATAACCCACTGGTAGGACGATCTAGACAGCCAATAATATTCATCAGGGTTGATTTCCCCGAACCTGAAGCACCCATAATCGCAACGTACTCACCATCAGCGATCGCTAAATCAATTTCCTTCAGCACAGGAACATCCATTTCACCTAAGTGGTAGGTCTTTGTCAGTCCCTCAATCAAGATCATGGTTGTCATGTTTATTCTCGTTATTAAATTGTTAAGAGAGGTGCGAAGCACCTCTCTTAACTTTATTCACTGTGTAAAGCGGCGATCGGATCTAATTTGGCGGCGTTACGGGCGGGAATTCCACCAGCTAAGATACCAACAATAAAAGAAAGTCCAAATCCTGCACCCACAGACCACAGAGGCACAATGAATGGATATTTGAAAATACTTGCTGCACCAAAGGCTAAGCCCACGCCTAGGGCAACACCGATCGCACCGCCAATGGTAGAAATCACAATTGATTCGGTCAAAAACTGGCTCAAAATATCCGTACTAGTTGCGCCTACAGCTTTACGAATGCCGATTTCTCGCGTGCGTTCCATTACCGAAACTAGCATGATATTGGCAATGCCAATGCCACCGACAACTAGCGAAATTCCTGCGATCGCGCCGATCATGATCGTAAATGAACCAATTACATTTGCAAAAGTATTGATAATATCGACTTGATTGGTAATCCGAAAATCATCGGGTAAACCAAGATGGATACCATGCCGTAAACGCAGAATGTTCGTCACCTGAAACTGTGCTGAGTTAAGTTGATCGGCATCATTCGCTTCTAACCAAAAGCCATTAATGGCGATGCCATTCAAAGCATTATTGCCCACAATTTGCGCCGACATATTCGTTAAGGGAATATAAATCAAATCGTCTAAATCCTGTCCACCTGCCGATCCCTTCGATTCCGCAATACCTACGATGGTGTAGCGTTTGCCTCGAATCCTGATATCAGCCCCGATCGCTGTCTCATTTGCCGTAAACAATTCATTACGCACGGTCGAGCCCAGAAAAGCCACAGGTCTACCAGCATCTAAATCCCCTTGATTAAAAAAGAGCCCTAATTGAGGATGAATATTTTTCATGACTGGGTAGGTCAAATCTGTGCCTAAGAGAGTTGTAGAGATGTTGGTATCGCCTCGAACTATCTGAATTCCTCCTCTTTGCAAGAAGGCTGACACCGATTTTGCCGCAGGTACTTGGGTAGCGATCGCCTTGGCATCTTCCCAAATTAATGTACTTGCCGAACCTGAACCTTGACTAATTCCACCTGTTCTCGCTGCTCCTGCCGATACCAGCATTACATTAGTTCCCAAAGCTTCGATTTGTAGCTCCGTTGATCTCTGGATACCCTGACCCACTGAGGTAATTGTAATCACTGAAGAGATGCCAATAATCACCCCTAACATAGTTAACAAGGTGCGTAGTTTATTGCTCCACAGAGTTTCGATGGACATAATCAAAACTTCGCTCAGCGAGAGTCTACGCTTTCTAGGACTGCGCGATCGCACTGGTGATGCATCAAACTCTTTAATAGGAATCATTTTAGGACTCATACTATTGAGGAGCGCCCCTAGGCGTGGAAACCTTACGGGTTCCTGTGGGGAAGCTCAGCAAGACTTTCTCAGTTCCTTTTAATCCAGACTTGACCTCAGTTTTATCGTTTACCGTTGTACCAACTGTAATGGGTACAAAAGCTGAACCACCTTTATCATTGGCGACAAATACTCCCTGAACACCATTTTGTTCAACGATCGCTCCTGTGGGAACCACTAATACATTCAACAACTCTCCAGCTTTAAACCGCACGTTTACATTCATTCCCGATCGCAATAAACCTTCAGGATCGGGAACCGATGTTTTTACCTGAAAGCTGGTCACATTTTGAGTCACATCGGACTGAGTCGCAATTTGGGTCACCTTCCCTGTAAAGGCTTTACCCGAATAGGCATCCACTTGAATTGTCGCCTCTATCCCTAACCGAATTTGAGAAATATTTGCTTCAGCTACCTGAGCAACGATCTCATTTGTTGATGCAAGTGACAAAATAGAAGATGAAGTTGCCGAAGTAACCGCACTACCTGAAGTCGTTGGCGTGACAAAGGCTCCAGGATCAGCAAATTTACGCCCAATAGTGCCATTAAAGGGCGCTCGCAGTACCATATCATCCATACTATCTTGGATAACTTGTAATGAACCTTGAGCGGTCATCACTTGAGCGCGAGCCTGATCGATGTCTTCCTGTTGCGCTCCCGCTTGCGAAAGATCGAGTGCTTCAAGGTCTTGCTTAACCTGTGCTTGGGCGCGATCGCGAGTAGTTAGCGCTGTATCAAATACCTGTTTAGAAATAGCTCCTTCCCGATTTAGCGATTGATTGCGCCGTAAATCATTTTCAGCTAAGCGAAGAGCAAATTGAGAATCCTGTAATTTCGCATTCGCCTGAGCAGTGGCCTGTTGACGATTACCACCAATTACCTTTTGCAGATTAGCTTCTGCCGCCGCCAGATTCCCCTGAGACTGAAGTAATTGTCCTTGAAGATTTGTGTCATCCATATAAGCAAGGATCTGTCCAGCTTTAACAACGTCACCTTCTTTGACAAGCAATTGCTTCAGAATTCCTGATGTTTTGGGGCTCACATTTACCGATTGTTTTGGTTGCACGGTTCCATTTGCTGAAACCAAAATTGTGAGATTACTTCGCTCAACGGCAGCCGTTTGAATTTTATTCTTTGCCTGCTGTTGGGGGACTATTACTAGTTGGTTATACGCAAAATATCCAACTCCCATCATGGGAATCAATATAAATAACCCTAATAGCCAAGGCTTTGTTTTTGACTTTAGCTTAGTAGTCTCCTGCTGTTTTAAGGTAGCAGCTTGGGGTAATACTTCTAATTTTTGCATGGAGCTATGGGTTACTAATTTAGTATTTTTTGGCTCGATTAAATGAAAATATGAATAATTGATATTTAAATGGGTTTTGTACTTAATAAAGTAGTTTACTGTAAAAAACAAGTACAACTCGATATCTAAATCGATGATTAATTCAAGATTTTAACTGCAATATAAATTCAAATAGAATCTATTCTAGAGATAACTACAACATGTCATAAGTATGCATAAAATGATGTATATATAAATGTTTGAGTTGTATAATCAGTATGAAAATGTATTAGAAATTAATAGATCAATTAGTTGCTAAGTATCTAGGTGAAATTAAATGTAAAATTCCAAAAGCTTGGCATACACTTTAGGTATGCTAAGCTTTTGAATCTAGTTTTTAATTATGCCTAGCTACTTACTTGTCAATATATTGACATATTTACACTTTTTGTATTGACATAAAATAAGCATTTCAGTACCAATCTGTCATTGGTTAACCAGTACCGAAAATCAAGATAATTACTCTTTGAAAACGAGATTAATCGCCACTTTTATAAAGCGATATATGCAGATAGTCAAGGTTTGCAGACAGCATTTATGGATTCTAAATCAATGAATACTTACACTTTGTATCTTATTCAAGCAATTCATGTAAATCATTCATGAAATAACATAGACTGCTGTCACAATAACTCAATAACAATTTAGAAGCATAAGCGACGGTAATAACAGTGATGCAGATTTTAATTTGGGGTAGCTCAACTGGAACCAGCATTGCCATGAATTATTTGGTAGATGAACTCAACAAATATGTACCTCAGCCTAATAATTATCTATCCCCGAATGACGATAATTTCCCGACCTGCGGGACTGATGACATTTTCGGTAGTGGTGCGATCGCTTAACGGCGGCAAACCCTTACGGCGATCAAAGATCACCAACCATCCTGTATCTAAACTCAATCCTGATAAATATTTATCCAACTGCTTTAGTCCTTCCTTGAGTGGATCTGGCTTCTTGTCTCGCCATACCTTCAACTCCATTCCCAAAATCACTGTGCCATAGCGCAAACAAATATCCATTCTCCCCGAACCGATCGCATATTCTCTTTCCAGCGTCCCAGCACCATTCACAACTCGGTGTAGAAATGCCATCATCACCAGATGCGGCGCAATCTCTGGATAGTTAGCGCTCTTAAATAATGGCTCACCATGTTGTTGCCAGAAAACTAGAAAAGCATTAAGTAGGACTTCAGCATTGAGACTTCCATCAACATTCAGCCAGCTAGGTTGAATCATCGGCAGACTATCCTGCACTCCTTGAGATAAAACTCTGGGAATAACTTCTTGATAAATCGGATTCGCAATCTTCAAACCCCCTTCCTGACTCCTCACCACTAAACCTAAGTCCAACAAGTAACGCCGATCATCATCGGTCGTGTCTCCTAACTCTAATCCAGATAAAATGGGTTGAATTATGGCTCTTACCCTATCTTCCCTCAGTCTCTCGGCAAGACTATCCAGATGCGTATCCTGTCTCTTAATCAGTATTTCCTTAGCTTGATTCACCAAATCAGGAGTAATCGGAATTGCAGGATCTTTCGTAATATATTCAACTATTTCTTTAGCGATCGCATTGACTAACCAAGGCTGTCCCTGCGTCAAGTGAAAGGCTAAATCAACTGCTTCAGGAGTAAATACTTGCCCCGTCGCATCTGTATGTTGCTGGTAAAGCTTTCTCACATCCTCAAGTGTAAAGTTGCTCAAGGTAAAGGAGCGAACTTTAATATTAAAAGGACTGGAGGTATTCAAGCGATCGCTTCCTCCTGACGCATACTTATAATCCCGCACATCACGCATCCCCACCAGTGCTAATGACTGCGGAAATCCCTGTGGACGATTGGGAAAGCCTGAGCGAATCTGGCGCAGCACAGAAACCAAAGTCTTATCACTGAGGGCATCAATCTCGTCTAAAAATACCACTAAAGGGAGGAATGACTTTCTAGACCAAGTACTCAAAAACGAGCCAATCTGACGACCAGCTTCTCCCGTAGTCCAAGCTGGTGGCTGCAACTCAGGAGGCAAGCGAAATTGTGCCGAGTCTTTCCACTCATCTAAAATTGCTTTTTCCGCTAAATCAGGCTCATCCGAAAAAACTGCTCCCACCTCTAAGGAAAGCATCACCGCCGTATATTGCCCACTAGCCGTTAACTCTTGGGCAAGTGCCAGCATTGCTGTAGTCTTACCCACCTGCCTTGGCGCATGAATGACAAAGTAATTTTCTTGAGCAATTAATTGTTTGATTTCAGGCAAGCGCTCTGTAGCTGACAACATGTAGTGAATGTCAGGCTTACAGGGACCAGCAGTATTAAACCATTTGGGCATGACGACAACTAAACTAACGGACAGAGATACCCCTTCAATATATCGCAACGCGCCAAGCAAAATCCTCAAACCTAGAATTTACGTTGGCAGCAATGAGTATTTATACTTATTCGTATAAATTTAATAGCAAATAAGTAACTATTATTTGCTCTAAGATATTTCTATGTCAATTTAGAGCTTATGGATAGTTTTAGATTGAAAATTTCTACAACAAAGATGAATTCTTGGTTCTGACACGAACATAGAGTTCTTCGCTCATATGGGTAAGTAGGTGAAGTTAGTTAAAAAGGGCAACTGAGTCCCTTATATTTAGTAAATGAATTTTCTGAGTAAAATCAAACTTCATCTGATTCCCTACATGAGCGTTTTCGCTCAACCACCATTCCATTCATCCTTTGCAGTTTGAAGACTTCGTTGTTTCGTAATTATTAGTTGCACATCGCGTTTCTAAAGTAATTTTATTCAGATTTATTTGCGTTGCATTTTCGATCCAGATAATGAAATATATCATTTATCGTTTGGAGTGTTTTAGCTTCATCGTCTGAGATCACAATATCAAAATTAGTTTCCAACTCCATAATTAACTCAACTGAATCTAAGCTATCTAAACCAAGATCAGTTATTAAATTTTTTCCATAATCTTCTTCTGAGAATTTTCTATTTAGTTTTTCTTCTAGAATTATTAGAACTTTATTTCGCATATTTATTTTAATAAAATCATTATTTTATTCGTTTTGATTTATTTTAATTTGCATAACAGTGGAAAGTCAAATATCCTATAGTTAATCACATAATAAAAAGCTTGGCTCTATAGGTGGGGAGGCCAACCATGATAAATGGCTTAATGCTTTTAATGACGAGTGTTTCAGCTATCAAAGACCTCCGAGACTAAAACTATTGCACATCAAGCATTTCAGCCATTTAAGCTAAAGTACCTCCCCGAAACACCTATTGAGCCAAAAGCTTAAGATAGTTTCCTATCAAAATTTTTATGTAAAATACTTGCTGTCTTTACTGAGTAATAATCTCAGTTGATTTTTCCTATGTATGATTTTTTATCCTATACTTATGCATTGTGGTGTATTGATAAACTTTTTATTTCATTTTATTGGTTAGATAAATAACTGAGAAAAAAAATGGATATATTTAAAAGAGGAAAGCCTCATTTGAATGTAGGAACCATTGGTCATGTCGATCATGGTAAAACAACCCTAACTGCTGCTATTACTTATGTTCTCTCTAAGCAAGGTTATGCCAAGGCGACAGGTTATGATGAAATTGATAAAGCTCAAGAAGAAAGAGAAAGGGGCATTACAATTAACATTGCCCATGTCGAATATGCAACAGCAAAAAGGCATTACTCTCATATCGATTGCCCTGGTCATGCAGACTATGTAAAAAATATGATTACTGGTGCGGCGCAACTGGATGGTGCGATTCTTGTTGTATCTGCTACTGATGGACCAATGCCTCAAACCCGTGAGCATATTTTGCTTTCTCGTCAAGTTGGCGTGCCATATATCATTGTTTATTTGAATAAATGCGATCAAGTGGATGATGAGGATATGTTTGACCTTGTTGAAGATGAAATTAGATCTTTACTAACTCAATATGGATTTAACGGAGCAAATACAGTAATCATCCGTGGATCGGCTTTGATGTCTTTGAATGGTGAGGATAATGACAAAGGTTATGGTGTATCTTCTGTAGAGAGATTAATGGATGCGCTTGATTCGGTAATCTCTGATCCTATTAGAAACATTGGTTCTCTATTTTTGATGCCAGTCGAGGATGTAATGTCTATTACTGGTCGTGGAACCATTGTAACTGGAAGAATTGAATCTGGTGTTATCAAAATCGGTGACGAAGTTGAAATAGTTGGACTAAGAGATGGTGTCTTAAAAACAACTATTACTGGTATTGAGATGTTTAGAAAGCAACTCGAACGTGGTGAGGCTGGTGATAACGCTGGTTTGTTACTACGTGGAACAAAAAAAGAAGAGGTTGAGCGTGGAATGGTTCTTGCTAAATCAGGAAGTATTAAGGCTCACACCAAGTTCAAAGCTGCAATTTATGTTTTAAAATCTGAAGAAGGCGGTAGAAAAACTCCTTTCCATTCCAAATATAAACCTCAATTCTATTTTAGAACTACGGATGTAACTGGTGAGATGGTTGAATTGAGTGATGGAGAGGGTAGAGAAGTGCTTGAGATGGTTATGCCTGGAGATAATATAAATGCGACTGTTCATTTAGGCAAAGGTGTTGCTATGACTACTGGCTTGCGTTTTGCTATTCGCGAAGGTGGCAGAACAATTGGTTCTGGAGCAGTTATTGAAGTTATTAGACTTTATCGGAAATAAACAAAAGAAGTTGCTAAAATAGGTGCATTTCAGAAAATTGCAAGTTAGAAAATGCTGTCATACGCCAAACTAAAAAATAAACCTCGGATTCTACAAAGTTTGACAG
>NZ_SELU01000094.1:0-14462 GCF_006861605.1 Pseudanabaena sp. UWO310
TGGGCGTTTACCTAAGAGTATTTTTCGCCTTGGCTTTGATTTCCTTCGTGATATCATCCTTAACCTTCATGACGATGTTAATTCCTCTGCTTTCTTCAACTCCATTAAATTTTTGTCCTGTACTTAGATCGAGCCTATAAAATAGGCAAGAATCAATAAGCCAAGTTCCATTTTTTATTCTCTTTTGAAAAATGATGGATGAATTTATATCTCTCTATTTGGGATAAGATCTCATTGATAAAGTCCAAGCATTATCGGTAAATTTCCATTATTCTAGCGAAATCCGCCCAAGAATAGGAGTAATGAGATAGATTATTTTGATAGGTTTGGGGGGCACTCTCCGCAACTTTAGCGGCGATCGCGCCACCCGAAAAACCAAAGAACAAAACTAAAATCAAAACTTTTACTTTCATGGTTGATATCTCTAACTCGTTGACATCATCCTAAAGTTATTACCCATGAAGAGTAAATCAGGTATTTTTGATATAAGTCAAAAAAATCGTATTTTTGACTTATATCAAATTTTATTACTTCTCTTTTTCTTGGCACGCAGACGACTTAAAGTTTCTTGGCTAATTCCCAAATAGGAAGCTAAATGCCCCAGATTTACTTTCTCTTCAATGTCTGGATGTTCCCTTAGAATAGATTCGTAACGCTCCTTCGCTGATTGCACTTGAAATGAAGTGACGCGGTTTTGTAAGGAAGTATAATATTCTTCTAAAAGACGACGATTGATATCGATCCAAATTGAATCTTTGTCTAATAGGTATTGTAATCCTTCATAACTTAGCGAAACAAGTTGGCTATCACAGAGAGTAACCATACTTATATCGCTTGGTTGCCGATAGGCAAAACTGAAATAGGGAACGGCGAAGTGATTAGGAAAACTAAACCACTGAGTTACTTCTATCTCATCAACTTTCTTAAAAGAACGAATTACTCCTTCTAATACAAAATAAATTTGATTGGAAACCTCTCTTTCTTTGAGAAGATATACTTCTTTAGGCAATATTTCATATTTCAATACTTGCAATAAATCTTTTTGCTGACTTGGGCTGAGGAGGGCTAAAGAATTAAGTCTTTGAACTAGTATTTCGTGCATAGTTGTATTACATCTTCATCATCTAGGCTATCTTCAACTACTCATCAGTTAATACCAAATCACAAAATGGCATAGCCATTTTGTGATTTGGTATAAGTCCCTTGGATTATAGCAATGTATAGCTATCGCCAAATGCACTAGGACATAAACCCCAAGAATTGACTGGCGGCGCGAAGCGCCGCTAGTCAATTCTTGGGGTTTGATTTGTCCTAATTCAAGTGACTGTAGCTCTACTTACAGTAAATCAAGCTTGACTCGCTCTAAACTCCCAGTGAATTTAAAAGGAACTTGATAGCTATCAACTACAGAAGTACCCGTATCCTGACCGACATCAAAGGATTCGTCTGAGCCGATGCGGAAGCTGACGGTTTTCTCGATGCGACCTTCAGCAACCTGTTTATCATTGATGAATAGCTTGCCAATCCCCCCCGCACCGATACCACTACCATCATAGGTAAAGTCAAATTTGACCGTCGATTTACCGATCGCTACGGGTTCAGAAGATTGAATAATCGTGCGATCGCTATTCAGGTAGTTATAGGCATAGGTAGGTTTAGCATCTTTTAAGAAGAGACTCCAGCCTGAAAAACGCCCGCCTTGGGTCACTAGAATTCCTTCTGCGCCAGCTTGAGCATCAATATCCGCCACGATCCTGAAGGAACGATTTTTGGTGTTAGGAGCACTACCTTCGGTAATACCCGTAACCGCAGTGTAGTAAATAAAGCTATTCCGACCCGTCGTTACGCTGGGGCGAGTATTCACATCAAAGCGCTGAACCGTGCGATCGTCTAAGGGCAGAACTTGATATTTCTTCGCTTCCTTCAGAAATAGCCCTTGCAATTCAGCCAACTTTTGGGGATGCTCTTGGGCTAAATCCTGCGATTCGCTAAAGTCGCGATCGATATTGTATAGTTCCCATGTATCTTCATCGAAGGTAGTGTTTGAAACGCGCTCCCAAGGCAAACGACCGTGACGTGCTGCCGCCACCCAACCGCGATCGTAAATGGCGCGATTGCCCAGCATCTCAAAGTACTGAGTTTTATGCGTGGAAGCTATAGCAGGATCATCAAAGGAATAAACAAGGCTAGTTCCTTCAATGGGTTTCTGTTTTGTGCCATTGACCAGCTTTGGCTCTTTAATACCCGCCGCTTCTAGAATTGTAGGAGCAATATCGATTACATGATGGAATTGGCTGCGAATACCGCCCTTATCCTTAATGCGATCGCCCCAAGCGACTACTAAACCATTGCGAGTACCACCAAAGTGCGAAGCGATTTGCTTAGTCCATTGAAAAGGGCTATCGATCGCCCAAGCCCAAGCGGCGTGGAAATGATTGAAGGTTTTAGGGCTACCCAAATCATCTATTGTAGCCAGCACTTCTTCAGGACTTTCTTCAACACCATTATAGAACTTGAATTCATTCGCACCGCCCGTTAAGCCCCCTTCTGCACTACCCCCATTATCACCAGCAATGAAAACAATCAGGGTATTATCCAATTCCCCAATCCGCTCGATCGCGTCAATGACACGACCAACCTCAGCATCGGTATGACCAAGGAAACCTGCAAACACTTCAAATTGGTGAGCATAAACTTTCTGCTCCGTAGGGGTGAGGGAATCCCATGCAGGGATTTGCGCAGGACGGGGAGTAAGTTTAGTATCGGCAGGAATGATCCCGAGTTGCAGTTGACGCTCAAAAATATCGACCCGTAATTTATCCCAGCCTTGATCGAACTTACCTTGATATTTATCTATCCATTCCTTCGGGGCATGGTGGGGGGCATGGGTTGCTCCAGGAGCAAGGTAAGCAAAGAAGGGTTTATCTGGGGCGATCGATTGCTGGGTAAGAATCCAATTAATCGCATGATCGACGAGATCGGGAGTGAGGTGATAATCGGGTCGATCTAGAGGTTGCTGAATATGTTGGGTATTCTCCACCAAGTTAGGAGTCCATTGATTGGTATTTCTGCCCAAAAATCCATAGAAATAATCAAACCCCAAACTAGTCGGCCAGCGATCGAAAGGACCGACAGCACTAGTTTCATAATCAGGAGTATTATGCCATTTCCCGAAAGCCGCCGTATTGTAGCCATTGCTGCGTAATATTTCCGCGATCGTCGCCGCACTACGAGGGAGAATTGCCGTATAACCAGGAAATCCCGAAGCTCGTTCTGTCGTCACGCCCGTACTTACGGAATGGTGATTGCGTCCCGTTAGTAAGGCGGCTCTCGTGGGAGAGCAGAGGGCGGTGGTATGGAATTGGTTGTAACGCAAGCCCCTTGCTGCCAAGCGATCTAGGTTTGGCGTTTCAATCAATCCGCCAAAGGTACTTGTCTGACCAAACCCCACATCATCAAGGAGAACTAGCAATACATTGGGAGCTTTTGCAGGAGCTTGAACTAGTTTCGGAAAGTCGGGTTGCGATTCCTTATAAGTTGTACCGATCTTGCCCTTAAATGGCGTTTGTGGGATCGGTAAAACATCTCCATAGTAATCGCCATAGTCAGCAAAGGCGGGTAAAGAGAAAATGCTAGAACCCATTAGGGCGATCGCCATTAAAAAGGCGATCGCTGTTTTAGTATTCCTTGCAAAAATAAATTTAAATTTAAAGATATATTTAAAAATAAACTTGAAAATAAACTTAAAAGCTATGTTTGGGGGATTTCTCTTCAAAGAACTTATAATTCCTGTCATTATCGCCTGAATTAAAGACTAGTAACTAAGTAGCTTGGCATAAATAAACTTAAAACCTAGAAGAGCATACCGTCCGCGTAGCGGGCAGTATGCTCTTTGATTTTGGGTTTTGATTATGCCGAACTACTTATTTTTATCACAAAGAATGTCATTTCTTAATTTGGTATGACCTTCACAATATGAGTGGCGGCGCAAAATGCCACCACTCATATTGTGAAGCCACTTCTATTTGGATTCAAAAACAGATTGGATGAAATCCCCAATCACTTCCCAAGAATGACGATTGGGAAAGATATCGACACCTATCAGACTTTTGAAGATATATAACACAATCAAAACCGCAATAATTCTAACGATCAGTAAACCGATTAACCCAAAGGTGATCGGCTTATCCTGTGGCTTACCTAAGGAATATCCTTGGACAGCTCTCACCCCCAAATCGTTAGCAAATTTTAGGGATAACTTATCATCAATTCCTTTCAAAACACATTGTTTTTGGAAAGCTCTAGTCGTATAGGCGATCGCGATCGCTAATTGTTTTTGGACGGGAGATAGGTTCTTTCTGGAAAAACTGCGATCCAGTTTGAGCATCGAAAACGGAAACTCCTGTATCTGAAACAAACTGAAGAATCTACCCGTAAAGTTATCAATGACGACATAGAAACCCATCATTCTTAACTCTGTCATAAAGAGCAATACTAGAGACTGCTTTTGCCAGAGAATTTCTTCTTCTATCTCAAAACTAATGCGCTTGGCTGAAACTTGATACTGACTGAGCCAAGCATGGAGTTGGGGGAGAAATTTTTGGTCTTCAAAGATTTCATTGGATAGATTAATTGAGACCTTGACATTCGTCTGTTTCGATAATAGCTCTATCGATTTTTCGACCACAATCCGATCTAGCTGATTGAGGAGTTGCGTATTTTGTAAAGCCGCTAATAATTCTTGCGGTTGTCTTAATTCCCCTAGTTCGTCGCGCCAACGCACTAACACTTCGTTATGTAAGACCTTACCCGTAGTCAGCTCATACACTGGCTGAAACCACAACTCAATCTTTTCGGCAGCTAAGCGAATTTCTGGAAATCCTTGTTCTAGCTGAATATCAATATGCGCCGTGGTTAGGGGATTAAATTCGGTTTCCATCGTGGTTCTGAAGTGTTAGTTGGCAGGCAGATTAGAAGAGCGTACCGCCCGCTACGCGGGCAGTACTCTCTTCTGATTGTGGCGCTGAACTACTTACAAAATAAGGACATAACTATGTGATTCCCTTACAGCACTTTGCAAACTAGACGGAAACAGTTTGCCACTCTAAACGCTCAAGGGTATGAGAACGCTCTAGCGCCCGCTCGAAACTATCTAGTTTAGGCTCGATCAAGAAGGGTTCGCCAACATAGCCTTGAATTGCTTCCTGAGTCTTTAAGCCATTACCTGTAATGTAGACGACAGTGGTTTCTTCGGGATCGATTTTGCCTGCTTCGACTAACTTTTTGAGGACTGCGATCGTGGTTCCACCAGCAGTCTCGGTGAAGATACCCTCAGTCTCGGCGAGTAGTTTCATCGCTTGGATGATCTCATCATCGTTAACGGATTCGATATTGCCGTTGGTTTTGTGAGCAATGTCGATCGCATAGATCCCATCCGCAGGATTACCAATCGCCAAACTCTTGGCAATGGTCTTAGGTTTGACGGGGGTAATAAAATCGCGACCTTCTTTGTATGCGGAAGCGATCGGCGAACAACCCTCAGCCTGTGCGCCACTAAAGCGGACTGGCTTACCTTCTACTAAGCCCACCTTTACAAACTCATTAAAACCCTTATAGATTTTGGTAAATAAAGAGCCAGAGGCAAGCGGAGCAACGATGTGATCGGGCAACTTCCAACCCAATTGTTCGATCACCTCATACCCAAGGGTCTTAGATCCCTCGGAATAGTAGGGGCGCAGGTTAATATTGACGAAGCCCCAGCCGTGGGTATTGGCGACCTCAGAGCAGAGGCGATTCACTTGGTCGTAGTTACCATGAACGGCAAACACCTTGGGATTGTAGATAGTCGTACCAAGGACTTTGCCTGCCTCAAGATCGGAAGGAATGAAGACACAACACTCTAAGCCAGCATGGGCGGCGATCGCTGCGGTGGAGTTGGCAAGATTGCCCGTACTAGCACAGGCCACAGTGGTAAAGCCTAGTTCGCGAGCGCGGCTGAGAGCAACGGAAACGACACGATCCTTGAAGCTCAAGGTGGGCATATTAACGGCATCGTTTTTGATGTAGAGATTTTTGATGCCGAGACGTTTGGCAAGGCGATTTGCCTTGATCAAGGGAGTCATGCCAGTGGATACATCAATATAGTTGTCAGTCTTGACAGGGAGAAAATCACGATAGCGCCAGATCGAAAGAGGACCTGCTTGAATCGTTTCGCGGCTGACCCTAGCAGCGATCGCATCGTAGTTATAGGCAACTTCTAGGGGACCAAAGCAAAGTTCGCAAACATGCATTGCCTTAGCTTCATACTCTGCACCGCACTCTTTGCACTTGAGATTACTAAATGTATCAACGCGATCGCTGGTGTAAGGAGAAACAATGGTTGCAGTCATGGTCTTAGTTGCCCTTTGGTTCGTTAAAGGTTTTTTGTGATTTCTTGATTGTAATGAAGATTAACATAGGGTTTTTTGGTCGTCAAATATACCAGACTATTTTAGTCGGATATATAGCAACAGCGACAAAACCCAAAAGATGAGTGGCGGCGCGAAGCGCCGCCACTCATCTTTTGGGTTCGCGTTAAGGGAAAATCAAAACCCCAGAAGGTGGGCGAGAAGCGGCAACCTTCTAGGGCTAACCGACATCACCCACTACTACGGCGATCGGCACGGCATAGTGGATACGCTCGTTTTTATAATGGGCTCCCACCCCAAGGCGATCGATCCCAATATCTGCTTGGAAAATCTGGCGAATTTTTTCATCATCTCCTAATTGGGGGAAAGAAGCTGCTAACTGGCTTTCTAACTCCAGTTCGACTTTATAAAAGGCCCATTCCACGTTTTGAAGATTTGCGCGATCGATTAATTGCGGAAATTCCTCAAGGGTTAAAGCATGGGTATGGGAGGGATCGCGAAGTTTTTCAAGGCGATCGTAAGCCTCAATTTTTTCTGGTGGTAAAGCTACATCGGCGATTAGGATGCGACCACCTTGACGACATACGCGCCGCATTTCCGCCAAGACTTCTTGAGTCTGTTCAAAATGATGAAATGCATAGCGACTCACGACCAACGAAAAACTTGCATCGGGAAAGGGTAATGTTGCAATATCGCCTTGGAGCCAAGAGAGATTTGCCAAAGAATTTTTTTGAGCGAGCTGATCTGCCTGTTCTAGCATCGCTGGTGTAATATCAATGCCCGTGACATGGTTAGCAAGTTTTGCGAAAGCACATGCAACGATCCCGCTGCCACAGGCAACATCGAGAACTGTATCGGAATCAGATACCCTTGCCATACGGATGAGTAGATCTAGGGATTCTTGGTGGTTATGGGCGTATAGTTGGGTGAAGGGAATTGCCTGACGCGTGAACTGATCGACGATCGCTTCTTGGTGGGTTGTCATGACTAGAGAATATATGGATAAATTACAACTGGCTCTACTCTAGAAAATGAAGGAGATCGTAATCTTGCACGTTCTTGCTCTATTGAAATTGCCGTTGATATTGCTTGGGGGTGATACCTACAAATTTTTTAAAGTGCCGATATAGATGGCTTTGATGGGCAAAACCGACATCTTGAGCAACTTGGGCGATCGCTAAGCCCTGAGATAGCAACTTTTTGGCTTTCAAAACACGCACTTGGATTAAATATAGATGGGGTGGCAAGCCCACAGCTTGACAAAAGACACGGCTGAGATGAAAAGGGCTGAAATGGGTCAGCATCGCCAACTGACTCAAACTTGGATTCTCTCGGTAATTAGCCTCCAGATAGTCACGAATCAGTCTTACTACTTGGGGTTCATTCCCATGCTCCTTGATACCTATCGTCGGTGCGGTCAGCACACCAATCAAAAGTGTAAGGGTCTGGATTAAATAGGTCTCTTGCTCGATCGCTGAAGATGGATTTTCTAAAACGCCAAAAAGTTCTTCGAGCTGTCGAAATAGTTTTTTATTTTCAAGGATTGGATTCTGAAAAAAGGGGATTTGAGGCGATCGCCCAGTTATTTCGGAGTTAGCTCTTTCTAATAGCTGGATGCTTGGATAGATAAGATGTTGGTCGTAGCCCCCAAAATTTTGGGTATAGCAGGCATGAACATCATCGGGATTAATGGCCACAATCGATCCCAATCCAATGGCATGGGATTCTCCTTTGTGGTTTAGGGTTGCAGTTCCCCGTTCGATAATACCGAGGGTGAGAGTTTCATGGGTATGTCGAGAACTGGAGCGGACGATATTTCTAGCGTGAAGGACTTCTAGGTCGTCAAGGTCGGCAACACACCAAAATTTAGTCCGATCGTTATCTGTCATATTTCGTAAAGGCAATCAAAGAAGCAATAATACCAATTCCCAAAATGGCAACGCCATTTTGGGAATCTCAAAACCTTACTGGGCTTGGTTTTTAATTCATGAAATTGTTGTCACACTTTCGTGAATTGGTATAAGTAGTTCGGCATAATTAAAAACCAAAACCAGAGAGCATACCGCCCGCTACGCGGGCGGTATGCTCTTCTAGGTTTTGAGTTTACTTATGCTTAACTACTTACCAAATTTTAGTCCTTAAGCTCTATTTTTAGCGATCGCTTTGCGCTGACTTTTACCCGTGAGTTGGAGAGCAAAGCTCTCGATACTATTGTATAAACCACGGGGTAAAATCCAGATTGAGTAAGCGGCAAACATCGTCAGCAATGTGCGCTGGGGTTCATAGATCAAAATTTTCCAATTACTAGCTAAAGCTCGATTTACTAGAGCCACTCCCGCTTGACGATCTTGATTGCGAATAGCGCGTCGAGCTAGGTAACGTAGCTGATAGGCGCGGGCTAGGGATTCCCATTGGGCGAGAAATTTTGGAGCATAGGTGCGAGTTTTGGCGATCGCTTTTTCCCAAGAATCTAGCTGCTTCATCATGTTTGCGGAAAGCCCCCCAGAGTTAACGCGATAGAGAGTAAGGGCTTCGGGAATACCTTCGAGTTTCCATTTCGTGGTTAAGACAATGCGAATCCAGCATTCAATATCTTCCGATTGACGGAATCGATCGTCAAAATAGAATTTCTCTTCCGCACCGTAGAAATTATCGATAAATTCAATATCCTGAAATACGGCTTTGCGGATAACTGGAACCGAACCATTACTAATGGGATTGCGACAAAGCACTAATTCGGGCGTTATGTTTTTAATTTGGGGAATTTGGTAGTTACCAAGCGGTTGACTATCATCATCGATAAATTCTGAACTACAAAAGCTCACTCCGATCGCGGGATTTGCATCTAAGTGCTGTACGTGTTTTTCGAGCTTTTGCGATCGCCAAACATCATCAGAATCGAGAAAAGCTAAATATTCGCCCTTGGCGTGACGAATGCCCGTATTGCGTGCGCCTGCTAAACCTCTATTTTTTTGATGGATGATTTGGATTCTCGTATCGGTAAAACCTTCGCAAATTTCAATACTTTTATCCTTTGATTCGTCATCAATCACCAGTAGTTCAAAATCCGTAAAAGTCTGCGCCAAAACGGAACTGATGGTTTCCGCGATATACTTCTCGACGTTATAAACGGGCATGATTACAGAAACTTTGGGCATATGACTAATTTCCTTTAGAGCTTTTTAGTAAACTTTAATAAACTACCTAAGTGTCGCCAGTAGATCGCCAGTAACGTTAAAAAGGTGCGATGGGGTTCCCGTAAAAAAATGCGCCAATCGGAAGCGATCGCTCTATTGATAAAGTCTAAACCAACTGAAGACGGTAAACCCAATCGAAAAGCACGACGCGCCAAATAGCGTAAATGAACGGCTCTCGCCAAAGAATAGTGACGCTTGACAAGCGCGGGGGCTTGCAATCTTGCTTTGTCAATCAACAAATCCCACCCCGACTCCATCCGACCCAGTGACGCGGAAAGTCCTAATGGACTAGCACGATAGTAGATTAATATGCGATCAATTCCTTCAATCTGCCAGACCGCCTTCCCATGATCTTGATCTTTGCGCTGGTGACACATGACGCGAAATAACCATTCAAGATCCTCGGAATAACTCATATCCTCAGCAAAACCACCCACTTGAGAAAACACCTCAGCCCTTGCGATCGGATTCGACATGGTCGTAGTGGGGTTCTCGTAGAGAAAATCTTCGGGTTTAAGGTTGAAAAGCCGAGAGGTCGAGATTTGTCCCGTGGGTTGACCTTCCCAACTCATGAATTCAACACGAGCGAAACTTACCGCTAAGTTGGGATTAGCAGCAAAATGCTCCATATGGGCGGTTAGTTTCGCAGGTAGCCAAAGATCGTCGGCATCGAGAAAAGCAATAAATTTACCCTTTGCCAATTGAATACCATGATTGCGAGTCGCGGATACCCCCCGATTGACCTGCGAGAAAACTTTAATACGGCGATCGCTATTTGCATATTGATATGCAATTTCTAAGGTGTTGTCTGTGGAACCATCATCGATAATCAATAGCTCAAAATCGACAAAGCTTTGATTTAGAACCGATTCGACTGTCTGACTAATAAAACTAGCCGCATTATAAGCTGGCATAACTACAGATACAGCAAGATCGCCCATTGCCTGACCTCAGTGGCATAAACCTAGAAGAGCGTACCGCCCGCTACGCGGGCGGTACACTCTATCATTTTATTTTTTAATTATGCTGAACTACTTAGTAAAAAGCATTAGCTCAAAATATTAGTAAATGCTAGCAAGAATACTAATATAACTGTACTCTCTTTTATCTTCAAATTAATAGTAAAATTTTTCTCTAAAACCCCATAATTTATGAGCATACCTAATCTTGCCCTAGTTTTCAATTTCCCGCAAAATAATTCCCTAAGTATGAATTTTTGTTCGGAGATGCTTCTACATTATCTCCAGCAAAATCCTGACCCCTATTTCAATACCGCAGCCATTATCCCCGAACATTACTACCAAATTTTAACGCGCATACCTTGGCTCGGCAAAAAATTTCCCATCCGCACCTTAGACGCGATGTTTAACCACTTTTATGTCTATCCAAGGGCTATAAAAAAAAGACGCGATCACTTTGACTATTTTCATATTTGTGACCATAGTTATGCCAATGTCGTCCACGATCTACCTAAGGAAAAAACGGGTGTATTTTGCCACGATCTCGATGCTTTTCGATCGCTTTTAGAGCCAGATAAATACCCACGTAGTTGGCATTTTAATCAAGGACAAAAACGAGTTCTTGCGGGAATGCAAAAGGCAAAAATCGTTTTTTATACGACCCAAGAAGTGCGCCAAGAAATAGAAAAATATCAGCTTCTCGATCCTCAGCAACTAGTTCAAGCCCCCCTAGGCATTGCCTCTGAATTTACAGCGATCGCTTCTAAACCTTCTCAAGTATTAGCATCTGTGGGGCAGCAGCCCTATCTGCTGAGTATCAGTAGCAATCAAGTCCGCAAGCGTCTCGATATTTTATTGCAGGTTTTTGCGGGTATTCACGAACGTTATCCCGAACTTAAATTGGTGCGTGTAGGAGCGGAATGGACTCCACCAATGCAGAAGTTGATTCAAAGTTGGGGAATTGGAAATAGTATCATTCGGTTGCAAGGGCTAGAACGGAGCGAACTCGCAGAACTCTATCGCCAAGCGACGATTACCCTAGTCACCAGCGAGTCGGAGGGATTTGGCTTGCCCGTAATCGAGGCATTGGCTTGTGGTTCGCCTGTGGTTGCGAGCGATATTCCCGTTCTACGCGAGGTGGGTGGTAATGCCGTAACCTTTTGTCCGCTAGACCGTATCGATGAATGGGTAACGGTTCTCGAAAATCACCTGCAAGTCCCTAGCGCCCAGCCCACAAAAAGCGATCGCTTAGCTCAGGCTGCTAAATATTCTTGGACAGCCCACGCGAAAACGATTAGTGATGCGTATGAGCAACTCTCTAAGTTATAAGCTAATTTATAAATTCGATTGATCAAATTCACCACCTTCTGAAAGTCATCTTCTTTCACGATTTTAAAGTTCGTACTTTTAGGATAGAACTCTCTAATCAATCCATTCGTGTGTTCATTCAATCCACGCTCCCATGAATGATAGGGATTTGCAAAGAAAGTCTCTATCTGTAGCCTTTCAGATAGCTTCTCATGTCCACAGAATTCTCTGCCATTATCAAAGGTCATTGTCTTTCGGAATGTTGACTTCACTGACTCAAATAGCTTGAGTGTTACTCTATTTATCTCTTCCATTGTCTTGTTCTTTGCTAGTCCAGCAAGTAAGTACTTTGATGCTTTATCAACATGGGTAACTACGATACCTGTGTGGTTACAACCGATTACCGTATCACTTTCCCAATGTCCTATCTCTGTCTTTAAATCCGCAATCTTCGGACGATTCTCAATTCCCACTCGATTAGGGATACCACCTCGTTTCTGGTTGCGGCTTTTGCGCCGCCGTTGCTTCTGCTTTTGCCGCAGATATTGTTGATATATTCCCATCTCTTGATGGTTTGCATAGATCATCAGATAAATCGTCTCATAGCTGATTTTACCTAACCCGTCCCGTTTCATCCTCCCAGCCAGTTGCTCTGGACTGTGGTGTTGCTCTAAACGTTGCTTGACTTCGTCAATCGTCTTGTCGCTGATGCTCTGGAATCTTACCTTTGCTTGTTTCCGTCTTGCCTGCATCAGGGCTACTGCCGTATCTGGCAGATATCCGATCGCGCGTTCATCTCTGTTCCGCGATAGCTCTCTGGATATCGTACTTTTGTTGCGTTTCATCCGACGACCAATCTCTGTCATCGATAGTTGCTCGATTACTCTCAGTTTATACAGTTCACTTCTTTCCGTGGTGCTAAGATGAGTAAAGCTCATGAGGATATCCTGTGTGTTGTGATTATCATCAGATTATCCTTATGAGTCCCTTTATGCAAAGATCTCTAGGTGTTGCATTTCATCCTTGAATTGGCGGAATAATAGATTTATTTGGTGCGTTTCATTTCATGAACGCACCCTACGCTACTAGAAGGGGAATACATATTTAGTGCGTTTTATTTTATGACTACTCTCAAAATTTTTCCTTTACTTAGCGCTAAAATATAAAAGAATTGGAATCTGAATACATCAGTAGATAAGCAGTAGAACAAAATGACTAAAACGAAAAGCATCAAGGTAAAAAATCTTGTAGAAGCTATTAGATCTAAAAATCTTGAACTAGTTGAGCAACTAATTGCAGAAGGAGTAAAAATAAATTCTAACGACTGTCACGGTCGTACTCCATTATCCTATGCAGTTCAATATCAGGTAATTCCTATAATTCAAGTTCTTTTGGATAGTGGAGCAGATGCTAATTTGGGAGACGAAGATACAAATATTATATCTGCAATTTCTCCGTTAATGAGAATAGTTAATACGTCTGTTAAAGACAATCGACCTCAAAAAATAAGAGAAATTATTCAGGTATTGTTGCAGGGTGGTGTCAATATTAATCAAAGATATGCTGGAGGGAGAACTGCCCTAATGAAAGCGGTGAGTAACAGAGATCACGAAATGATTGAAATTCTTATCGAAATAGGCGTGGATTTGGAAGTTAAGGACAACGACGGTAACTCTGCCTTGATGATCGCAAGATACGAAGGTGGGGCAAAGTCTGTCAATATACTCAAACAAAGTGGAGCATCAACTGAGGGACTTGCAGAAATCGAAATGATTCACGCAGTTATGAAAAAAGATCTTGATAAGCTTAAACGACTGCTTCGCGAGAATCCCAATCTGAATGGAAATCATCGCGTTAGTGAAGTAACTCCGTTGTGCATTGCAGTTCAAAATGGAGATTATGAAGCAACTAAATTACTAATAGAATCTGGATCTGATGTGAATTTAAGGGGCAGTGAAGGATCTCTAACTCCTCTTATCTATGCAGTATTAGCTGGACATACTGATATATTGAGATTGCTACTGAATACAGGGGCGGATGTTCATGCTAGAGTCGAAGGATTTAAGAATGCACTTGAGTACGCTGAGTTAGACAAGATTGCTAAGGTTGATAGACCATTTGATGAGATTATCAATCTCTTAAAAAGTCATGGAGCTGTCAAGAATCTATCAAAGTCAAAAAGATAGATCTGGCAAAAATGTTGCTACATAAACAATGATTCCTCTCTCGATGCCCTTTTCCTCAATTTTTCTGTCCAAACCTTTTTCTCCTCCAAAAGCAGTAACATAGAGTGCAGTTGGCAAAAATTGATAATTTTTAGCATAATTAGTAATTGCATCCCATTGACTACTAGGTATTTTGCTATAAATGGTTTTCAATTGTAATTTTATGTCTCCGACAAGGAACCCTTCTTACTTTTCACGTCATCTTTGAAAGGTAAACGAGAAGAGGATTTCAGGTAGAGGGTACGGATGGGGTTAAAGTAGTAAAAAGCAAGTAAAAGTAGGGAAGAAAAATGATGAACTGGTGGGACAAGAACTTTGCAAGTTGTGAATTAGGAGATGAGAGACTAAGCAATAGAGCTTACGCAA